>JBILCM010000142.1:0-3448 GCA_044353165.1 Paenibacillus sp. | reverse complement strand
ACAAGTCTGTTGTATAACCAGGCACTGCTGATCGAGGGATTGCCACTTCAAGACCCAGTCGAGTTTACGAATGAGATTTGCAAAGTAATGGTCTAAATTTAGAAATTTTTGGAAGACGAAGGTGAATAACTTCGTCTTTTCTCTTAGAGAGGGCTTACATTCCGAACAATGCATTCGACACCGTTCGACATAGTTCGGAATTTTTATTGACAAAATACTCCCTTCATTAATAATATGGTAATGAAGTTCACACATTACTTAGGGAGATGAATCAGTTGGACAAGCAACAGGAAGCCGGATTGGCCAAGTATTTTGAGTTTTCGAAGTATGGCACATCGTATCGGAAAGAGTTTGTTGCTGGATTGACCACGTTTCTTGCGATGGCGTACATCTTGGTGGTTAACCCGCTCACGCTTTCGACCGAAGGAACAGGACTTAGTTTTGGAGCGGTGTTTACTGCGACAGCCGTTGCAGCAATCATCGGAACGTTGGTTATGGGATTGTGGGCGAAATACCCCGTTGCCTTGGCACCAGGGATGGGCCTCAATGCTTTCTTTACATACACGGTTGTTCTCGGTATGGGTATTCCATGGGACCAAGCGTTGGCGGGTGTGCTCGTATCAGGGATTATTTTCTTGATCCTTGCCATTAGCGGAATTCGCGAAACCATTATCAACGCCATTCCACAAGGTTTGAAATATGCGGTGGCCGCTGGTATCGGTTTGTTTATTGCCTTCATCGGTTTGAAGAATTCAGGCATCATTGTGAGCAATGAAGCAACATACGTTGCTTTGGGTGCGTTCGATGATGGCGGCGTGTTGCTTGCATTATTTGGTATTATCGTGACTGCATTATTAATGGTTCGTAAAATTCATGGCGGCATTTTTTATGGTATTGTGATCACGGCGGTTGTCGGCATGATTTTCAATATTGTCGACTTGCCAGGAGGCGTGGTCAGTGCGCCGCCCAACCCAGAAGCACTTGGCGCAGCAGTCACTACATTGTTCTCCGCCGAAATGTGGACGTTACAAATCATTCTCGTTATCTTCACCTTCTTGTTTGTTGATTTCTTTGATACCGCAGGCACATTGGTAGGTGTGGCTAACCAAGCTGGACTGATGAAAGACAATAAGCTCCCAAGAGCAGGTCGTGCCCTCGGCGCAGATTCCATTGCAACGATTGCTGGTGCAGTAGTGGGAACTTCCACAACAACATCTTACATTGAATCTTCCGCAGGGGTTGCCGCTGGTGGTCGAACAGGGTTCACAGCAGTCGTAACCGCAGGATTCTTCGTTCTTGCGTTATTCTTCTCCCCATTGCTTTCCGTAATTACAGCTCAAGTCACAGCAGCCGCGCTAGTGATGGTCGGCGTGATGATGGCGTCAGCACTTGGCAAAATTGAGTGGGATAAGCTTGAAGAAGCTGTGCCTGCATTCTTGACGGTCATTGCAATGCCGCTGTCATTCAGTATTGCGACAGGCATTGCGCTTGGGTTCCTGGCCTATCCACTGACAAAAATCGCCAAGGGTGAAGGCAAGCAAGTACATCCTATTATGTATGGCATGTTCGTCGTATTTGTTCTGTACTTCTTATTCTTGCGCGAGTAGGCTGAGAATAGCGAAACATAGAAACCGAGTTTCCCTAGGGAGACTCGGTTTTTTGTGGCCTATATGACAAATATCATATCGATGGGATGACAAATATGACTGAATAAGGTTTTCCCGAATCGCTATAATAGGACGAAGGAGGGAGTCAACCATGTCACAACAACCTATGACCCACATGAAGAAACTTGTTGAACCGTTTGAACAGATCGAGATGAAGAAAAGTGTTCGACAAATTGTGAATACACTCGCACCCTTGTTTATATTATGGTATTTGGCATACTTAAGTCTTTCCGTATCATATTGGGTGGCATTGCCACTCACCATCGTAGCTGCTGGATTTATGGTGCGGACATTCATTCTTTTTCATGACTGTTGTCATCAATCGTTCTTCAAAAATCGCCGCGCGAACGAAATATTAGGCACATTGTTAGGTGTACTCACCGTGGTGCCTTATCAACAATGGAAATCAACACATTCCATTCATCATGCGACCAGTGGAAACCTCGATCAACGGGGAATTGGCGACTTGTGGGTGATGACTGTCGATGAATACAAGCAAGCATCGAGATGGACACGCATTCGCTATCGACTTTATCGTAATCCACTTATACTGTTCGGCTTTGGTCCGACGTACACTTTCCTAATTGAATATCGTTTCAACAAGAAGGGTGTCAGACGCAAAGAGCGAATAAATACGTATGTGACGAATGTATTGATTATTGGACTTTATGCATTCTTATGTTGGCTCGTCGGTTGGCAGGCGTTCTTGCTCATTCAGGCGCCCATCTTTCTCATCTCGGGAACAATGGGTATGTGGTTATTCTACGTGCAACACCAGTTCGAACCTTCTTATTTTGAGCACGGACCGGAATGGAGTTACTATGAAGCGGCGATTGAAGGAAGCTCCTACTTCAAGTTACCGCGTCTGTTGCAATGGATCACAGGAAATATCGGCTTTCATCATGTTCATCATCTCAGTCCAAAGGTGCCCAACTATAACTTGGAGAGGGTACATCATACGATACCTATGTTACAGAACGTAAAAACCATTACGATCTTGTCAAGTTTGAAGTCCATCACTTTTCGTCTTTGGGATGAAGAAAACAGAACATTCATAGGATTTAAGTCCTTCCAACAACGATATAACGATGTCTAGAGGTGGCCTCCATGCAAAGATGGCGTCTCAACAACCTTAAAAATACGGATGTAAGTCCCTACGTGTGGGTAATTTTCTGTATTCTGCCGTTTTATTTTATTTTTGGATCGTCCTCTTCCTATGAAATTGCCGCGGGGATCGCCATGATCCTCGGCTTTTTTCTGAGTTATGTTTTTGCTGCAGGGTCCAAGGGTCGATGGGTGTATGTTTGGACAGGTTTACAAATCGTGATATCCATCCTCATGACCGTCATCTTTGGGTACGTGTATTTTGCGCTTTTTCTAGCTTTTTTCATCGGGAATATTCAACACCCCATCGGGTTCGTGGTTCTCTATACGATACATCTCATTAGTACGATTGCAACGGTGAATGTCGGATTTGTCACGCAAAACCCCATTTTCATTACCCAACTTCCTTTTGTACTCCTCAGTTTAATCGGCGTTATCTTACTTCCCATTACAACATACAACAAGAATAAACAAGGTCGCTTGCAAGGACAACTTGAGGACGCGAACAAACGAATTTCAGAGCTCGTCAAGCTGGAGGAACGTCAGCGGATCGCTCGTGATCTGCATGACACCATCGGACAGAAGTTATCGCTCATCGGCTTGAAAAGTGATTTAACAGCCAAGTTGATCGACAAGCAACCCTATCGTGCCCGCAAAGAATTGAGTGATATTCAACA
>JBILCM010000141.1:0-3506 GCA_044353165.1 Paenibacillus sp. | reverse complement strand
CACCTGAGTTACACACGGATAGTTTGGAAGGGTTATTTCTTCAAACCCCTGGGATCAAGGTGGTCATTCCATCGAATCCCTATGACGCCAAGGGCTTGCTCATCTCCGCCATTCGCGACAACGATCCAATCTTTTTTATGGAGCATCTGAAGTTGTATCGTTCTTTTCGTGCCGAAGTTCCGGATGGTGAATACACCGTTCCCCTTGGGAAAGCGAATGTGGTGAAAGAAGGCAAACATGCGACGATCATCACCTATGGTGCGATGGTTCATACCTCACTGAAAGCTGCGGAGGAAATAGAACGAACACGCGGTGCAAGCATAGAAGTGATTGATCTGCGGACCATTATGCCCATCGATATTGAGACGATCATCGCTTCCATTCGGAAAACAAACCGGGCGATTGTCGTGCAGGAAGCCCAACGAACCGCAGGCGCCGCCGCGGAGATCATCGCACAAATCAATGAGAAAGCCATTCTGCACCTAGAGGCGCCTGTATTGCGGGTTGCTTCACCGGATACGGTCGTTGCATTCGGTCAGATCGAGGAGGAATGGCTGCCCAACACAAAGCGCGTACAAGAAGGTTTAAACCAAGTGCTGGATTTCTAGAAAAGTCAGGGGTGTACAAGCAGAATGGTTCACTATGCGTATCGGTTGCCGGAGCTTGGCGAGGGGTTGCATGAAGGCGAAATTGTAAAATGGCTCGTGAAACCAGGCGACACCATTAAAGAAGATGAACCTTTGATCGAAGTGCGTAATGACAAAGCAGTCGTAGAAGTTCCTTCTCCTGTGACCGGTGTCATTCAGGATATTCAGGCGGGGGAAGGCAGCCGCGTGGTCGTTGGTGATGTACTGGCGGTGATCGCGATGGAAGGCGAAATCGCTAAGAGTCCGTCTCCAGAACCAGCAAAGAGCATACCGCCCCCAGTCAAGGAGGAAGGTTGGGTTCTGGCCACACCGAGTGTGCGCAAATTCGCGCAAGAACGGGGTGTCAATCTGCTAGAGGTGCAAGGCAGCGGGTCACATGGCCGAATTACACGAGAGGACATTGCGAATGTTCAAGCGGAGGGGACGAAACAAGCAGAAGGAACTCCCCCGATTGAGCAAGACCGTATCGCTGTTTCAGCTCCTGATGATGCTCCTGTTCCCCATGAGGAACGGATGCCGTTCCAAAGCATACGGAAGCTGATTGCTGAGGCGATGGTAAAATCGGTTTATACGGCGCCGCATGTGACTGTGATGGACGAAGTGGACGTGACGACTCTCGTTGCGTTGCGTGAACGTATGAAGCCGCATGCACAGCAACGTGAAATCAAGCTAACGTATTTGCCATTCTTGATGAAAGCACTCGTGGCCGCTATACGCGCGTATCCGATACTGAATGCCATGCTAGACGATGATCGCAATGAAATCATCATCAAGAAGGTGTATCACGTCGGGATTGCGACCGATACGGATAGTGGACTGATCGTCCCCGTCCTTAAAGACGCAGAGCGTAAATCAATGTTCCAGCTCGCACAAGAAATACACGATCTTGCACAACGCGGCCGATCTGGTAAATTGCTTCCTCACGAAATGCGTGGCAGCACGATCACCATTACGAACATTGGATCCGCGGGGGGTATGTTTTTCACCCCCGTCATCAACTTTCCAGAGGCGGCCATCTTGGGTACCGGTCGTATTGCAGCAAAGCCGATCGTGCGTGACGGGGCTGTGGTTGTAGGTCAGGTGATGTCTTTAAGTTTAAGCTTCGATCACCGACTCATTGACGGTGCCACTGCACAGCATGCAATGAATACGATCAAAAAACTTCTGCACGATCCTGAACTGCTGATGATGGAGGTGTAACCAGGTGGTTGTTGGTCAATTCACAACCGATGTTGATGTGCTTGTGGTCGGTGCCGGACCGGGTGGTTATGTCGCGGCTGTTCGCGCCGCACAACATGGCAAGAAAGTCACACTTATCGAGAAAGCAGAGGTTGGCGGTGTTTGTTTGCATCGGGGATGCATCCCATCGAAGGCCTTGATTCAAGTTGCGCATCGTTATGAGCAGACGGTGCATGGTGCCAATGTTGGCATTGTCAGTGAAAATACAAAACTTGATTTTGCCAAGGTGCAAACCTGGAAACAGGGCATCATTCACAAACTCACAGACGGATTGACCACCCTCATGCGCGGAAATAAGATCGAAGTGGTCAAGGGCGAAGCTTATTTTAATGCGCCGAACACAGTGACCGTCTCGATGGAAGATCGCGCTGTGACGATGCGATTCCAAGTTTGTATTATCGCCACCGGTTCAAGACCGCTAGAACTTCAAGCTTTCCCTTATGGGGGACGTATCTTGTCATCGAATGAGGTGTTATCCTTGCAAGAAGTACCACAACGCCTCATTGTTGTCGGTGGCGGTTATATCGGCATCGAACTGGGGCAGGCGTACGCGAAGTTTGGTTCGAAGGTGACGATCATTGAGGCGCACGACACCGTATTGCCTGGTTTTGAGCAGAAGATGACGAAATGGGTTACCGATAATTTACAAAATATGGGTGCCACGATTATCACACAAGCGCAAGCCATCAGTACAGCGGTCACAGATCAAGAGATTACATTGACATACAGGATCAGCACTGAGCAACATACGGTAACAGCCGATTACATGTTGGTTACGGTCGGACGGCGACCGAATACACAAGATCTGGGATTGGAATCGATCGGTGTGAAGCTCGATGAGCAAGGCTTGATTGTCATTGACAATCATTGTCGCACAAGCGTGCCCGGCATTTATGCGATTGGCGATGTGGTCGCTGGATCCGCCTTGGCACACAAAGCATCTTATGAAGGCAAGGTCGCCGCTGACCATATTGCAGGAAAGCGGCGCACGTTGGATTATAAAGTGATTCCCGCTGTCGTCTTCTCTGATCCTGAGATGGCTAGCGCGGGACTGACCGAGTCCCAAGCGCGTGAACAGGGATTGGCGATTGTAACAGGCACATACCCGTTCTCCGCTAATGGCCGCGCGTTAGCACTCGATAACTCGGGAGGATTCGTGAAATTGGTGGCAGATCACAAGACGGGGATCGTTCTAGGCGCACAGATCGTAGGCCCAGAAGCATCGAACTTGATTGCTGAGCTTGCACTTGCCATGGAGATGGGCGCAACTCTTGAAGATATCGCCTTAACGATCCATGCGCATCCCACACTTGCCGAGGTCGTTATGGATGCTGCCGAAGGCGCGCTTAGACCACTTAATTTTTGATCAGAATAGCCATGTAAGGCATCGTGTTGAATTGATTTTTCTCAATAAGGTCAAAAAGTCGGCGTAAAAACAATGCATTATGCTCAACGGTTTTTGAGAACGATTGAATACATGTTAAGGCAAGATCAATGGATAATCCTTGATGGTGCGCCCCCATACCAATGAAATGCAACTTTATCATCGCATAATGAACAACGAGTAAAACATAATTGTCAAACATGTGGTTCGCACCGTACACGGGGAACAACTTTTGA
>JBILCM010000021.1:0-34719 GCA_044353165.1 Paenibacillus sp. | reverse complement strand
CAAGATCTGTGGGTGCTAAATCAAAATATCCGCCTTGATCATTTGTTTCTAGCGTGGGGTTTCCCTTTTCATCCGTTTTAAATAAGAAAAACTCTGGCTCTGGTCCAACATTCATCGTTGAAAAACCGAGCTCCTCAGCTTCACGCAAAACTCTTTTAAGAATACCGCGAGGATCTCCAGCAAACGGCGTTCCATCAGGCATATATATATCACAAATTAACCGAGCTACGCGGTCTTGCGTAACCCATGGGAATACGACCCAAGAATCCAAATCAGGGTATAGATACATGTCAGATTCTTCAATTCTCACATAACCTTCAATCGAAGAACCATCAAACATCATTTTGTTGTCGAGTGCTTTATCTAGCTGACTAACTGGAATTTCAACGTTCTTTACAATACCTAATAAATCTGTAAATTGTAATCTGATAAAACGAACATTCTGCTCTTTTGCAATCCGTTTAATATCTTCCTTCGTGTAAGCCACTGTCATCTCTCCCATCGTGGTATCATATTAAAGACATCGTTGAATTTGCGTATGTTCGTTACTTGACACTATGTGTTAAAAAACCGGGACAGTTCGCCTTGAATAAGCGATACTTGGCCCCTTTTGTTGCCTGCGAGAAGTTGTTGTTTAAGCATTCGGTGTAATTGTTTATCCGACATTTCGCGACGTTTTACTTCGGTCTGTTCATTGAGAATGGTGGCATCATCCGATTCTTTGCCTACAGGAAGTAGAACTTGTTTAATTCCTGCAATATTAACGCCTTTCTCAATTAGAGATTTGATTTCGAGTAAGCGCTCAACATCGTTAAAAGAAAATAAACGTTGGTTTCCGGATGTTCTTGCTGGCATAATGAGTTCATGTTGTTCGTAATAACGGATTTGCCTTGCAGTTAAATCAGTTAACTTCATCACGATGCCGATCGGGAATAAAGCCATGTTACGGCGAATCTCATCACCCATCATACATCAACCTTCCTGGACATTTCATTTTATATTATTGTACTTAATTGACGAATACATGTCAATCGATGTAAGGTTGTATGTATTTCAATGTGATAACAACCCAGATTCTTTCATGGATTGCAGCGCTGTAATGACACCTATTTTGACATGTGAGTATGTCAAACCACCTTGTAAAAATGCAATATGTGGTTCCCGAACCGGCGCATCGGCACTTAATTCCAAACTGCCACCTTGGATGAATGTTCCGGCTGCCATGATGACTTGATGGTTATATCCCGGCATGTCCCATGGTTCAGGCACAGCATGTGCATCGATTGCAGATGCACGTTGGATATTTTGGACGAATGAAACAAGTTGGTTTTTAGAATGAAACTGAATCGCTTGGATGATGTCAGAACGGGTATCGTCCCAGTGCGGATGAATTGCAAAACCATAAGATTCAAACATGGCTGCAGCAAAAACAGCCCCTTTCAATGCTTGTCCTACAATATGAGGAGCCATAAATAAGCCTTGAAAGATAGATCGCGTGGTTCCCAACATTGCACCGATTTCCGCACCAATTCCAGGTGCTGTAAGACGATAAGAAGCAAGATCAACCAAATATTTGCGACCGACAATATAACCGCCCGACAAGGCGAGTCCCCCACCTGGATTTTTGATGAGCGAACCAGCCATTAGATCAACGCCAATATTTTTATCCGTCGGCTCAACGTCTTCTGTAAACTCTCCATAACAGTTGTCTAAAAATACAATTATTTCGCGATTCCATGATTTTATGCGATCGACCATTGTTTTTATTTCTTCTACCCGACAAGCAGATCGCCATGTGTATCCGCGGGATCGCTGAATGGCGACGACTTTAACCCTGGGGTTGTAAGCTTTCTCTGCTTCAAACCAGTCAATGGAATCATCAGCGGTCAAAGGGATTATCGTACAATGGATTCCCCAATCCCGCAAACTACCTGTACCATCACCATATTGGCCGATCACCTTATGTAAAGTGTCATAAGGCGCCCCGTTCAAAAACATCAGTTCATCACCAGGGCGAAGTATGCCAAACAGCGAAGTAGCAATCGTATGCGTACCAGACGCGAAATGTGGCCTGACAAGACCCGCTTCAGCACCGAACACCTCCGCATACACCGAATCAAGTGTTTCACGTCCTCGATCGTTGTAGCCATATCCTGTCGACCCCAAAAAATGATACTCACTAACACGATGGTTTTGGAAGGCGCGTAATGTTCTCCATGTGTTTTTATCGATCAATTCATCAATTTCTCTCAGTTTTGATGCAATCATTTGTTCTATATGGTTAACTGTTTGGAGAATTTTCTCGTCTGCTTGCATATTTTCATCTTACACTCCTCAATCGGGATGTTGTATAATAAATTTTTTTAATGACGATCCAAGTTGCTCAAATTTACTTCTATGTATCTCTACATTTAACTTCATTTGATCATCTATACATGCCGCGGAAACAACTTCCCCTATTCGATATACGAGTGCGATGATTTCCCCATTGGTCACTGGAATGGCAAACGTCAGTCGCTCACTGACGAGTCGCTTGTCTAGAAAATGCAAAATGGATTGCATGTCGTTAGGATTGAATGTGGAAATGTGCAGTATATCTTCTCCATGTGGGAGTAGTTGGCTTTCCGTGTCGGAGCACAAATCGATTTTATTGTAGATTGTAACTCTCTCCTTATGGGTTGCTCCAAGTTCACCGAGTACTTCTTCAACAACGCGTATGAACATTTCATGGTTTGGGGAAGAAGCATCAACAACATGGAAGATCAAATCGGCTTCAAGCACTTCTTCTAATGTAGATCGGAATGCTGCGACAAGATCGTGTGGTAGTTGTTGAATAAAACCTACTGTATCTGTCATCATAATTTCTGCACCAGAAGGTAAGTAAGTGCAACGAGTCGTAGGATCTAATGTGGCAAACAGTCGGTTTTCAGCCAAAACCTCTGATTTTGTAAGCTTATTAAGCAACGTTGATTTGCCAGCGTTCGTGTATCCTACAAGCGCAACCTGGAATGTTCCGTCTTTTCTGCGACGTTCTCGATGCAAATTCCGATGTCGTTTGACTTCAGCTATTCCTCTTTTTAATTCAGCAATTCTGTTCCGGATGTGCCGACGGTCCGTCTCAAGCTTTGTTTCCCCCGGACCTCGCGTACCGATTCCGCCGCCTAAGCGGGACAAGTTTTTTCCTTGACCAGATAATCTTGGAAGTAAATAGCTTAATTGGGCGAGCTCAACTTGCAATTTCCCTTCCTTTGTTCGGGCGCGCTGGGCAAAAATATCGAGAATCAGCTGGGTACGGTCAATTATCTTTGCATCTAATATAGCTTCCAAATTACGAACCTGGCCACCTGACAATTCGTGATTAAAAATAACGGTTGTTCCCTCTTGGGTTAGAAGCAGATCCCGCACTTCAAGTACTTTCCCATGCCCTATGAAATATTTGGGATCCGGACGGTCTTTCCGTTGCACAACAGCGCCTAGCACCTCTACGCCAGCAGATTCACATAGACGTGTCAACTCTTCCAAATCATAATGATCTGCAAGCAAACTTACGATAATGGCACGATCTGTTTGTTCCAATTTTAATTTATTCATCTGTTCCCTGCCATTCCAGATCAAACCTCATGAGAAAGTCCTCCATAAATTTGTGTCTGCCTTCTGCAATTTTTCTTGCTGCCTCCGTATTCATTAATTCCCTTAATCGTAATAATTTTTCATAAAAGTGATTAATGGCTGTACTTTTTTCATTCCTGTATTGTTCCTTTGTCATCGAAGAACGGAAAATGATTGTTGGGTCGTAGATGGCCTGACCTTTCCAACCTGAATAGGCGAACGTTCGAGCTGCACCAATTGCACCTAACGCATCCAATCGATCCGCATCTTGGACAACTTGACCTTCTAACGTCCGCATCTTGAGGTTGTTACCACCTTTAAATGACAAAGTTGAAATAATCTCGATCACGTGTGCACCAATATCTTCAGGTATGTTCTCTTCTATGAACCATGAGCGTAATTCTTGGTACGCAGTGGGTTGATCTGGAAATAATTTATCGTCTACGATGTCGTGAAGCAGCGCAGCAAGTTCACAAATAAATAGATTCGCACCAGATATTCGTGCAAGTCGCACGGCCATGCGGCGCACCCTCTCAATATGCCACCAATCGTGACCGCTGCTGTCATGTTTTAATTTTTCCTGCACCCAATTTTGTGCTCGCTCTAGAATGACCTGATTTTCCACTTCTTTCATCAACGCTCCTTCAACAATTGAACATTACGAAATCACTAAATTGAGGCTAATTTCATGATTTATTTTTTCCCTGTCACATCCTCGGGCCTAATGGTCATTAATTCTTGTTTCGATGGTACAACAGGGTAAAGATTCATTAATCGCACAGCTTGGTTTCTGATCGCTTTATCTAGTGAATTTCTGACGAATCGAGCGTTGCTGAACGTTTTCCACAATGTATGTTTTTCTTCCATAAGTAGTTGCTTTAATCGGAATACAGTGGCTGGTAGCAATACATAATCCCGCTCTTTGACCATATTTTCGCAGATTTTAAGCAGTTCATCGACTGTAAAATCTCGAAACTCCATTTGAACGGGAAAACGTGAGGGAAGACCTGGATTTAATGTGAGGAATTGCTCAATTTCCTCTGAATACCCCGCCAAAATCAATACAAAGTCTTCTCGATGATCTTCCATGGCTTTTACTAAGGCATCGATCGCTTCTTTCCCAAAATCTTTCTCCCCGCCCCGGGCGAGACTGTATGCTTCATCGATGAATAGAATGCCGCCCATCGCTTTTTTTACCAAATCTCGAGTTTTTATGGCGGTATGTCCGATATATTCCCCCACGAGGTCGGCGCGCTCAACTTCAATAAAATGGCCTTTAGACAATACACCCATGCGATGAAACAGTTTGGCAATCAGTCGAGCAACGGTTGTTTTACCAGTACCAGGGTTACCTTTATAAATCATATGATACACATGGGATTTACTGATCAAACCCGCGTCAGAACGGTATTGAGCTATTTGTAACGTTGCAAAAATTTCATAGATAAGCTCCTTTACTTGCTCGAGGCCTACCATCATATCTAATTCCTTAAATATTTCACCTACTGGACTTTGCAATAGCAAGTTTCTTTCGTGAGCGAACTCTGCTGATGTTGTAGTCTGCGCATGAATGGGTTCTGAATTTCGTAAAACAACTTGAATTTTTCTTGATGTTTTATCAATATTTAGAGATGCATGCATGGATGGGCTGGCATCCGCTAAATCAGAAGCTGCAGATGCGACAGACGTGCGTATAGATGGGGGGCGTTGGCTCATGGACTCACCTCATTTCCTAAGGTGATAAAGTATACGCTAATGCCCATAGGTTTGTGACTGATGGTTCACCGAGTCATTCAAAACCGAATTTGCTAACCGAACAATTAAGCCTTCATACTGTCGATTTTCCCATTCCAACTTGGAAGAGAACGACGGCTGATTTCCCTGTTCCAGTGCTACGCGATCTCGAACGTAGACCGCAGCGAGTGTTAAACAAGCAATACATGCATCCACTGCATCTTGTGTCGGAGGGATACACAAATCATCGGATATGGTTAATTTTCGGAAACCGCCATACAAAGTTGTCAATTGCGCAACAGTATGTATTTCTAGTGCTCGTTTCCCCGTCGCTAGTCGGGCGGTATGTGAAGGATACACTTCACACAGAATTGGAACATTCGCTTTGTAATTCCAGGGATAAATTGAGCATCCTGCATTTTGGGCATAATGCAACAATTTCCAACCGGCATAAACCATAGAACGCATATTGGGTTGAACTTGCTTGAAAGGACTTGCAGCATGGCAGGCAACATCTGTATGTCTGCATGCCCAATTTGAAGAATGACAGCGTCCTTCATGTGGCAAAAATGTTGATGCAAGATGTGATGAAAACATAGAACGTGTTGAACGGTTTGCCAGCTGTAACCAATGTTCCCATTGCGAAAAACCCATACGTTCATAGGCTGGGAAAGCGGGTGCGAACGGGAAATCCAGTCCCCAAATGGCATTCTTGTCATTAGCGAGTATGGCTGCGTATAAATCCAAACGATCATCGCAACTCCAACAATTCTCAAGAGTAAAAACACCATCATCTGTTAATTGCCCTTGTGCAATATATATGCGTTCTGAAGCATCTTTTGCACCGCTAAAATCAACACCATAAATATACATTCATTATTTTTCCTCAATCGTAACTGTTTTGATCACAATATCTCGAAGCGGCTTGTCATTCGCATTCACTTCTACATCATTGATCGCCTGAATGGTTTGCATGCCTTCAACCACTTGACCAAATATCGTATAGTTAGGCATGTCGTTCAAGTTGTTACATAATGCACCTGAACAAACAAAAAATTGGCTACCATTCGTGTTGGGTCCAGCATTGGCCATGGCGACAATCCCCTGCTCATATTTATAAGGACTGTTCAATTCGTCATTGAACTGATACCCGGGACCGCCTGTTCCAGTTCCTGTTGGATCGCCTGTCTGGACGACAAAATCGCGAACCACACGATGAAAAATTATTCCCTCAAAGTATTTTTTCTTTGCTAAATGCACAAAGTTGTTTACAGTGATCGGGGCTTCAACGGGAAACAACTGGATCGTGAAATCTCCCACGGACGTGATGACTTTGGCCTTGTATGATTTTTGGGTATCAATCTGCATAGTAGGCGGCACAGCCAGACTCATTCTGTTTTCCTCATCAGATGTAGTTGTCTTGCCACAACCGATAACAATGATGATCAGAAACGCGATTGTAATGTTAAAATAACCCCATTTGGTTCGGGTATTCACCATGTATCATTCACCTGCATCATCGATATTTACATCATAAAGAACAACCCGAATGGGTTGTTCCATAACGTATCATGGGTTCATAAAACAATCAAAGTTCCGTGTTTGTTTCATATGCAAGCGACACACTTCGTTGTGGCGTGAACGTTGAAATAGCATGCTTATATACCATTTGTTGGCGGCCTTCACTATCGATTACAATCGTAAAGTTGTCGAATGCCCGGATGACTCCGCGAATTTGGAAGCCATTCGTTAAATAAACAGTTACAGGAATATTATCTTTCCTTAGTGTGTTTAGAAAAGTATCTTGGATATTAATGGATTTGTTCATCAAAAAGCCTCCTATTGTGCACTTGGCGAGTTAAACGAAACATGTGACTTTGGAAACATTGTTGTTATTATATCATTAATGGCATCGCAATGGGTACGGAAATTTCCTGAATTCGTCACATCGACCCACTGAATTTGTGGCATCGTTCGAAACCACGAAAGTTGTCTCTTGGCATACCGTCGTGAATTTCGTTTGATCAGAGTGACCATGTCTTCGTGCGAACACTCCCCGCGCAAATATTGAACCATCTCTTTGTACCCGATCGCTTGCAGCGAAATTAATTTTGGACTGTAGCCTTGAAGTAACAATTGCTCGACTTCGTGCTGCAATCCTTGTTCAATCATCAATTCAACGCGTTTATCAATTCGCTCATATAGCTGTTTTCTTTCCACTTCCAGTCCAATCATGCACAAAGCATAAGGCGATTCCTTCGCCTGTTTTTCTTGTTGTTTGGAAAGTGGCGAACCTGTCGATTCTAAAATTTCCAAAGCGCGAATAATACGTTTACGGTCATTCTGATGGATGCGTGCCGCTGCAATGGGATCCTGGTTGTTCAGCATCGCATGTAACAAACTTGTCCCATGTGTGTCTGCTAGTGCGTTCAAACGATTGCGAATTGCAGCATCCGCAGGTTGTTCTACAAATTTATAATCGTAAATGATAGATTCGATATACAGTCCAGTTCCGCCTACAATGGCAGGCAAATGATTTCTTCCGTGGACTTCATCAATGATCTGTTTTACTTCTCGCTGAAAATCTGCTGCTGAGAACGGTTCACTTGGGTCTACAATATCAATCATGTGATGTGGTACGGAAGTACGGTCCCCAACACATATTTTTGCAGTCCCAATATTCATGCCGCGGTAAATTTGTGCAGAGTCACCCGAAATGATTTCAATCGGAAAATGTTTCGCCATCTCCATACTGTACATCGTTTTTCCAGAAGCGGTTGGGCCTACGATGACCAAGAGCGGTTTTTTCATATATCAATCACTCCATACATTGAAGAGTTGCGTTTACGTTGAAAAATAGAGAAACCTAGGCGTTCAAATTCTCCTCCGCCCCATCGTTCTTTTAGAATTACTTTTTTTCGTGCAACTCTTTTTGCCTCAACGATGGTTTCCTTGCGCAATGCTTCGTTGTTGGCATAGGAGCGAATGACAGAAAGGCCTGAAGAGGCATGAATCGGTGAACGAAACATCGGATCAAAATAAACAATGTCAAAACTATGATCAGGTAGCGAACACAAAAATTCATAATGATGTTGGCATTCGATTTCAATGCAACGCATCGCGGAATTAAACGCTGCCCAACCCGAATCATATTCTTTTAATCCCCTTTGGACAACATAGAAAAGCGGGAAATTCGTTTCCAAAGCCACGACTTGCGTGTTTGCTTGTCCTGCGAAAGCAAACACAATCGCATCTGATCCTAATCCAGCTGTACAATCAAGCACGCGATCTCCTGGTTTAAAACCGGATGCTTCCAATAAAGGATCAACTTGCTCGTGTTGAAGTCGTTTGGCACGTACAAAAGCCATACCTGGATGGAAAAAGAGAGTTGTCTCCTGCGCCCTGTGCCATTCAATCTTTTTCATTGTAACCAAGACGATATCCTCAACCTCGTGCTGCTGACGAAGCACGTCCAATGAATAATGATCCCGTTGCACATAGGGCATTTGAAGATCGAACGCAACATCATATGCACGTATGCGCAATAATTCGGATGGATCATATGAGGTTGTAATGATTGCTTTTTGATTATGCAACTACATCACCCGTTTAAACATTTTCTCCAGATCACGCTTTGAGAAATGAACCAAAATCGGTCTCCCATGCGGACATGTGAATGGATTCTTCGTATTCGCCAGTTGTTCTAACAACTTCTCGATTGCATACAATGATTGACTTTGATTTGCTTTAATGGAGGCTTTACAAGCACAAATGATGGCTGAAGCTTCACGAATTTTGCCGACGTTCGGTTGTTTTTCTTCTAACACCCACTGCACCATTTCGTCTATAAGAGATGTTTCATCACCGTGTGGGAACCAACTTGGAAGAGAGCGTACTTTAAAGGTATTCCCACCAAAAGGTTCCAAATAAACACCTACAGATTCCAGCAATTGCAATCTTTCGCGTAGCAATTGTGATTCAGCGAGTGTAAATTCAAGTGTATGCGCAAATAGAACGATCTGACTTATGGCTTCAATATTACCAAATCGTTCAACATAATATTCGTAATGGATACGCTCGTGGGCAGCATGCTGATCGATGAGGTAAAGTCCCTCGTCATTCTGAGCTAAAACATACGTCCCAAGGGTTTGTCCTATTGGAAATAACTTTGGAAAGCGTGACTCGACCACTGGTGGATGGTTTTCTTCTATTCGTTCGTGAGAACTTTCCTTGTGTGAAACGGTCCCTACACCGGGAGTCATGGCTTGCATAAGACGTCCCGTGTCCTGTTTTGTCCAACGATGTTCAGCTTGTGATGTTGTGTACATTCGCATCTGTTCTTGCATGACTGGCGATGCTGTTCTCATAATTGGAGGTAATACTTTGCGGTCTTGTAGTGATCCTCCGCTTGGGATCAAGGATACTTGACGAAGCGCTCGACGCACAACAGATTGAACAGTTTCAATTAATTCAGCTTCTTTGCTGAAGCGGACTTCCAACTTCGCAGGATGAACATTCACATCGACAATAGTAGGGTCCATTCGAAGATGAATGATGCAAACAGGAAAACGATGAATCGGTAACAATGTGTGATATCCAGCCAAAACGGCTTGAACTACACTAAAATTTTTGACGAATCGGCCATTGACGACGATCGTAATTCCTGCACGGTTCGAGCGTGTCACCTCGGGTGATGCGATCCAACCAGATATATGGAAATCAGGTGATTCATCTTGAATGAACAACATTTTCTTCGCCGTCGCAACGCCATATACAGCTGCAATCGTCTGTTTCAGATCGCCATTACCTGATGTGTCGAGTAACGACGTGCCATTATGGTGAAGACGAAAAGCAATATCCGGACGCGATAATGACAGTCGGTACATATAATCAGTCATATGACTTAATTCTGTCTGTACTGTTTTCATGTATTTGAGCCGAGCGGGGGTATTGAAGAACAGATCGTTGACTCGAAAATCGGTACCGCGTTGGCCTGAGATCGTTCCAAAAGCTTTCTGATTACCGCCCTCAATGTAGATACGATGCGCTAATCCGCTATGATCTGTCGCTGAGATGCATTCCACGCAGGACACAGCAGCGATACTTGGTAACGCTTCACCGCGGAAACCAAGACTGCGAATCGCAAATAAATCTTTGGTGGAACGGATTTTACTTGTAGCATGTCGCTCAAAGGCGATCTGCAAATCTTCGGCATCCATTCCATTGCCATCATCGACAACCCGAATACTTTTTATTCCGCCATCCTCAATCGTTACATCGATTTTCTGGCTGTTTGCATCAATAGCATTCTCAACTAACTCTTTCAAAACGGAAGAAGGACGTTCGACAACCTCCCCTGCCGCAATCTGATTGGCGATTTGTGCGGATAAGAGACGAATATGACCCATTTAGTTCAACTCCAACAACACAGTTTTCTCTGTAGCTTGTATTTTCACCGCAGGAAATTCACGAGTTAGGCCGTTAATCTCTATATAACTGGAGCCATCTTTAAGTTTCAATCCGTTCGTTAATCCAAAAACACCTGATTTTTGCATCCCTTGCAACGTAATTTGTGAATTTCGACCATTCCATTCAACTTTTCCATCCATCAATGCCGCAAGCGCTGTTGACCGAACATAAGTGCGACCGTTCTCTCTGAGTACCTGCACAACATCTTCTAATACGATACCATTAATAAACGTTTGATACGCTTCAAGTTGAATTCGTAATGATGTCGTACCTGCTTTCTTCAGTGCGACGACCACTTGTTGCAATGGGTGATTTACTACAAGATGCGGTTTGATGCCTTTGTTATGAACTTCTTGACCTAAAGGGGTTAAATATTGTTCTATGGTGAGACGCAGACCTCCTCCTGTTGATAGAGGGATGAGCTGTTGCACGCTTCCTTTACCGAACGTTTGGGTACCAATAAGGATGGCACGTTCATAATCCTGAAGTGCGCCTGCAAAAATCTCCGATGCGCTAGCACTATCTTTATTGACAAGCATGAGCGTTGGCACATCAATGGATTTGCCGTCTAGAATATCCATTGAATCTTTCGTGCCGTTGCGATCAATCGTATAAAGCAACCGTCCATTATTGATGAATTGCTTGCTCACAGATTCAACAGCGTCTAGAAAACCGCCAGGATTATTGCGCACATCGAGAATGATGGCTGATACCGGTCTGTTCGCCATGAATGAATTTAAAGCTTTCGTCACTTCAACTGCTGTATCCCGAGAGAAAGAACTGATTTTGATGTAACCCATATTTTCATCAGTTCTTGTAAAATCGACGGATGGAATTTGAAAAGATTTACGAGTAACAGGTATTGTACGACTTTGTGATCCGGTATACGGCAAGATCTCGAGTTGTACAATCGTCCCCTCAGGTCCGATAATTTCGGAGCGAACCTCACTGCTAGGACGGCCTGCTGCGGTTTTACCATCAACCTTAATAATTGTATCTCCGGGGCGTAAGCCAGCCAGTTCAGCAGAGGAACCTTGATAAATACGTTGAATTTGCAAACCTTTGCTTGTTTCTACAAAGCGAATGCCAATGCCAACGAAAGTCTGATTAAAACTTTTTCTAAGGTCCTCCCATTCTTGAGGATTGTAATATGCGGTATAGGGATCATTCAAAGCTTCAACCATACCTTTAATGGCGGCATCACGCAATTTTTCAGATGAAAGTCCACCAAAATGCATGGTTTCGATCAGGTTAAACACTTCATTGAATTGCTCTAGAGGTTTTGCTGCATGGGCAACGGATTGAAACGGTAGCAACAGTGAGACAAACAACGTGATCTTAACAAGGAATGGGCAGTGTATACGCGATTTCATTCTAACAACACCTTTCACTTGTGATGGTGAGGCAACATTTTTTGAATGTTTGTCTTCATTTCTTGAAGCAAATTTAATGCTTGTAATGGTGTGAGTTGATCGAGATCAACGCTCTCCAATCGATCAATCCACTGCTCAACTCTGGGGTGCAATTCCATTGTTTGTTTAATTAAAGGTATGATAGGTTGGATACTTAGCGCGGACGGTTCACGGTTGTGCAAAAGTGAGTAGGCTCGTTCAATGACTGCACTAGGCAGTCCCGCAAGTTGTGCACAGTAAATCCCATATGAACTGTCAGCAGCGCCTTTGACTAATTTTCGTAGGAACGTTACCTGTGTGCCCGATTCTTTCACGGCCATACTCACATTTACTAAATACGGTAGTGAGGTTTCCAGCAATGCCAGCTCATGATAATGTGTGGAAATTAATGTCTTACAGCCAATATATTCATAAATATATTCAATCACCGCTTGTGCAATCGCCATCCCTTCCGAAGTCGATGTACCTCGGCCCAACTCATCGATGATGACAAGACTGCGATTTGTAGCCTTCACAAGCATCGTTTGAATTTCACTCATTTCAACCATGAATGTGCTTTGGCCACCAGCTAAATCATCTGCTGCGCCGATCCGCGTGAATAACTTATCAATCACGGGCACCCTAGCTCGTTTCGCAGGCACAAAGCTTCCGATTTGTGCCATGATCGAAATAAGCGCAACTTGGCGCATATATGTGCTCTTTCCGGCCATGTTCGGACCTGTAATCAACAGAGCTCGAGTGTGCTCTGCAGTTAGCTGCGTATCATTCGAAATGAATGTGTTGCTAGTGACTACAGATTCAACAACGGGGTGCCTTCCCTCTATAATTTCAAAATCAAAACCAACATGCACTTCCGGTCGAACGTAACGGTTTTGGAAAGCAGTGGTCGCTAATGATTGCAAAGCGTCTAGTATTGCAAGCCGATCGGACAAACGTTGCAAACGAGAAATTTCAACCGAAATTCGTTCACGCAATTCATGGAATAAACTGTGTTCCAGGTCTACGGTTTTTTCTTCCGCTTCTAAAATCAGAGCTTCTTTCGCTTTCAGTTCAGGTGTTATATACCTTTCTGCTGCGGCCAAAGTTTGTTTTCGTTCATACCTTCCTTCGGGAACCATGTGCAGGTTTGCTTTGGTAACTTCAATATAATAACCAAATACTTTGTTAAATCCTGCTTTTAGTGAGCGAATACCGGTTGCTTCCCGTTCAGCTTGTTCAAGTTCAGCAATCCACTGTTTTCCACCGCGGCTTGCTTCGCGAAGTCGATCAAGCTGAGCATCATAACCGTCAGCGATCATACCCCCTTCACGCGTTGAGATTGGCGGGTGCGTTTGGATGGCTTCAATGATCCATTGGTAGATGTCGGTACAAACATCGGGGCCAGCAGCTATCTCTTGCAGTATAGTATCCTCTTGGGATGCCTGGTTACAAAGTTCCATTAACTTAGGGACGATGAACAGCGATTGTGCCAATGCAATCAGATCTCGTGCATTCGCGGACCCATAAGCGATTCTGCCTGACAAACGTTCCAAATCATACACTTGCTTTAACAATTCTCGTATATCTTCACGAAAAATCAGGTTGTTGTAAAGAACCTCTACTGCATCCAATCGCTTTCGAATCAAAAATTGCGAAGTTAGTGGCTTGTCCAACCAAGAACGTATGCGCCTTCCGCCCATTGCTGTTACCGTTCGGTCAAGCATACCTAACAATGACCCTCGTCGTGAGTGATCACGTGCGGACTCTGTCAATTCTAAATTTTTCCGTGAGAAACTGTCCAACATCATATACGCTTGGGTTTCATAACGTTGAACCGTGCGAATGTGTCCAAGTGATCGTTTCTGAGTTTTTAACACATAAGACAACAACAACGCTGAAGCAGACTGCTGTTCACAAAGCAACCCGTCCAACGTAAGGGTAGGGAAATGAGAACTCATCCATTCCCCTACTAACAATGGTTTTTCATGGGTTGTGAACATCAATTTCCGAGTTCGTCCCCAAATAACGACCTTCAATTGTTCAAGTTCGTTCTCCTCAGCCACAACTTCGGATACCGAAAACACATGCAATTCATCTGCTACGTCATACAATGAGTCAAAACTGGTTGTATGAAATTCACCCGTTGTCATATCGCATACGGCAAAACCGAATCGACCTTCACTTACCGTAATTGCAGCCAAATAATTATTAATGTTCTCTGTCAAAGACTTCCCTTCCATGACAGTTCCAGGCGTAACAATGCGAACAATTTCTCTGCGAACAATGCCTTTGGATTCATTAGGGTTTTCAACTTGTTCACAGATAGCCA
This sequence comes from Paenibacillus sp., assembly GCA_044353165.1. GTDB lineage: Bacteria > Bacillota > Bacilli > Paenibacillales > YIM-B00363 > JBILCM01. Next base: position 20,187 of record JBILCM010000021.1, on the reverse strand, counting down.
CTTTATAACCTTTATCAATTAATCTTGCGATATAATTCTCCGCAGAATGATAGGGCACCCCACACATCGGAACACGTTCATCCGACCCGGCTTCTCGGCCTGTTAGGGTAATTTCCAGTTCCTTAGAGGCGAGCAAGGCATCCTCAAAAAACATTTCATAGAAATCTCCGAGACGAAAAAACAAAAACGCGTCTTGGACTTGCGCTTTGATGGATAAATATTGTTCCATCATGGGCGTATATTTCTGCATCAAGAATTGCATCCTCCGATAATGGGACTTCAATATGTTGAACATTATATCATGAATTCGTATACACACGCATGGGAGAAACATCATAAGGGGGGATTTTCCATAATGGTCTTAAATCTTGCTTTTCCTTCCAAGATTTCATGTGTAAGATCATTCGTTTCAGCGGAATGAGATTGTTTTGATATTGTAAATATGCTGGAATGGATTCAAGTTCTTCCCATAGTGATTTGGCAATAGTGAGAATGCTTTCTTTGTCCCCGAGATAATAATATTTTTGAATTTCAGGATTTAATAGTGGTCGCTGTTGAAGCAACCGATAATTTTCAACAAGTAATCGTGCCAAAGTGATCACTCCTAAAGCAATTTTCGGCATTATTATCCAAGAAGGAAGTGTACGATATTCAAAACCACCATGAAATTGAACACGAAAATCACCAAGTACGCCGTAACGAGGGCGCCGTTTCTTGGTCGTCTCATCTTCGATTAGTACTAATGGCAATGCCAAATAATTGTCCAATACTCGCAACACATCAGAATTTAATGGAACACCACTAACATGAATATGACCGCCAAGTGCGAACCCTTGTGCTGGCATACCGCCCGCAAGCCATTCAAGCCTCTGGTCCGTAATCTGTGTTGAAGCGAGACGCATCGTTCGGTATAAATTGCGAAAAAGTTGAACCGGATCCTCTGCAGGGGCTGGTCTCAATTCTACGAGGGGATAAATGATACGGTTTCCGACCCGAAGACTATCGCAACCTACAGGACCGTTCTTTTTTAAAAAAGTTGATGCACATATTATTTTCCCCCCCGGCCCCGGTTCTTTCAATACAAATTCAGGATCCAGCCCCAATTGAATATTATCGTTAGGAATGACGACCTTATATTTTGTAATCGCCTGTGAAATTTTGACTCCGAGTGGTGTTTGCAAGATGTCATCGGTAGCATCAACTTGCGCTACGGTTGCCCCATTTGTTCCGTCCGTGATAATCGTTACGATTCCATAATCCAAACCAAGTAAGTATATAGTACGCACAGCTAATTGCGACACCTGTTTTAGGGTTTTTGTGTGCGCATCCATAGGGGTTAATTCAAACCAACGTCCAGAGGATTGAATACCAAGAAGTCCGTTGATTTCACTCATTGTGAAAATGCCAAGCGCATCCGTCTGAAATACAGGAATGCTATATTTTCTGACGAGTCGCTTTTCGTGACTCCAATTCTTTTGTGACAAGACCCGAATCCCTTGGAGTCGTAAATCATTCACCCATGTATTGTGTTGCAACGTGCGTTGAATTGCAGTTTTCAGTTGCAACTCCCGAGGATGCATCCATTCAGATTTGTTCACCTGAAATCCCTCCCCACTCACCAATATTCGGTTCGAAATGAAATAAGAGGGCATTAGCCCTCTTATTTGTCTCATTCAAATTCAATTAATTGTCGTCCTCATCATCATTCACAAGTAGATCCGCATCAAGATCATCAAATTCGTCTTCATCACCGATAAAATCGATCGATTTATCACCAAAATCATCACATCCACCCGCACATACGACGACACACACTTTTGTTTCAGCCACCATCTCAACAGCATATTCCCGCTCTAGCCGGATAGTTACCCCGCGCCCGTCATGCGAAACACTAGCCTCCACACAATTGGGCTCTTGGATCGCTTCAGCATACACTTCTTCTGTTGAGGAACGGTGCATCGGATCAATATTGGAGAGAGGAACGAGTTCCACATACGATAAAGTTTCTTTCGCAACATCCGTCTTGGAATTGCGGTCGTATGAATACCAAATATTGAGTTCACAAGATCCCACGACCTCGATACCATCTCCTGAGCGTGCCGCTTCAAATTTATGGTTGATAATCCATGCGCCCAAGATACTCGTGGGAAGATGTGGTGGGATGACGGTATGCGTAACTTGAGAAAACTTGCGTCCTTTACCGCAAACCGCTTTCGTTATGATTTCGCGGCACTGTAAATCATTATTTGCAACCATGTAACAACCTCCTCCATACAATCATTCTTTTTTAATTGTATGCAGGACATTCGTCTATTGTGATTAATTCTTTTGAGAACTTATACACCTTAAATCCGTGTAAATTTTTCTTCTAAGTAAACGGTGAGAAATGAAGGGTCGAGCTCTTTGCCGGACACATTATGAATGACTTCAGATGGTGTCAGGACGCGACCATGACGGTATATTTTTTCACATAACCACGAATTAATCGCTTCCCAATGACCTGAGCGAACATCGTTTTCATAAGAAGGAAGCGCCTGCTTCATCGCATCCATCATTTGCGCAGCATACATATTGCCAAGGGAGTATGAAGGAAAGTAACCAAAACCGCCGTCTGACCAGTGAACGTCTTGAAGTACCCCATGTGTGTCATCAGGCGGAACAATGCCTAAGTATTCTTTGTACAATTCATTCCAAGCCTCGGGTAAATTGGAAACCTTTAAGTTCCCGTTGAACAATGCCTTCTCCAACTCATATCGAATCATGATATGTAAATTATAGGTTAATTCATCTGCTTCTGTGCGAATGTATGATGATTTCACTTCGTTAATACCGAGGTAAAAATCATCCAGTGAAACATCACTAAATGAGGGTATGAATCGTTGAAGTTCCTTATAATACCTCTCCCAGAAACTGCGGCTGCGACCAATCATGTTCTCCCAAAGTCGGGATTGTGATTCATGGATTCCCATCGATGTGCCAGTACATAAATTTGTGCCCAACAACTCCATAGAAATGTTCTGTTCATATAAAGCGTGACCTCCTTCATGCATCGTAGAGAATAAAGAAAATTTGAGATCATTCTCTAAATATCGGGTCGTCACACGCACATCTCCCGGGTTGAGACCTGTGGCGAATGGATGCATAGATTCATCAATACGGCCTGCCTTAAAATCAAATCCCATTTCTTGCAAAATATAAGCATTAAATGACCTTTGCTGATGAAGGGGAATGGAACGAATCATAAATGAAAGATCTTTGGGCGTTGATTTTTGAATAGCCGACACAAGCGGCACCAATCGCTCACGCAGTGCACCAAACATGACGTCTATTTTTGCCACGGTCATTCCAGGTTCAAATAATTCAAGCAGCGTGTCATACTTTGTTTCATTTACACCCCACAGATCAATAAACTGCTTCTTAAAATCCACAATTTGTTCTAAGTAAGGTCGGAATTTTGCAAAATCATTGTTTGGTTTCGCTTCTTCCCAGGCCGCTTCAGATTGTGAACTAAGCACAACGAATTTTGTGTATAACGATGCCGGTATTTTTCGAGAGCGATCATATTCCTTCTTTGTTTCCTCTAGGCTGCGCTGTATAGTTCTAGGAAGGTCTTGATAAACTGCAGGGTCAGACAGCACTCCTAAAAGTTCACCTAATTGATCCGAAGTACCTAACCGAAACAACTCCGTTGACAACACACCGATCGTTTCGGCCCGGGCATCCATTCCTTTGCGCGGAGCACCTGTACGCATATCCCAATAGAGAACTCCCAATGCTTCCTCATAACTTCTCATTTTCTTCATTAACTCTATGTATTCATTAAGACTTTGCATATGATTCATGAATATTCTCTCCTATCCCTTTGTTGTGACTTTTGATCTTTCGCCAATCTTCGTTGTTCAATGACATCAGAACGGTCCCGCAGCGTGTGTCGATGAATTAATGCAGATTGGTTGATATCGCTTTGAGCTCCCCAGATGTAGCCATGTTTCATACATAACGATTGACACGTTGACAACAACGTGACGTCGGAAATCGGTATATCAATGTCAATATATGGTTTTATTGGGCTTGAATCAAGTCTATACAATATGTCATGCAGTCTTGCGATCCACAACGTTGCATCAAGACCTAGGATTTCCAAATGAGCGGTATCCGATCGTAAAATTGAACCTTGGATTGATTTTTTTGCGCCTGCAAAGTTACCTCGACGGTAATGGTACATCCCCACAGCAGCCTGTATTAGTCCTACCCATGTTGTCTGAAGCGGAGATTCCGGGTGTTCTTTCCAGTATGCCTCAAGAATTTCATGGCATTCAAAATAATCACGGTCCCCATGAAAATGCATTAAAAAGTGTAAATATCCTTCTGCATATCGTTCGTTATTCACCAACACGATCCCTTTCATTTCCTATTCTCTTTGTATCATAACGCAACTGCATCTTAAATCTCCAGTGCTTCCAAAAATCTAACGTTGTTAGTCTGTCTGGAATACTTTTTCAGCGCAACAAAAGCTATACTTTTCTCGTACTAGATTTATAGAATGAATGTTGGACATTTTGAGAGGAGATTACATCGATGAATTGGCGAAAGCACACGCTCCTTGGTCTTGTTTGTGCAGTGACGTTCTTTTCCGTGTTATTTTTTCCTACTACTTCAGAGGCGGGTGCAGACCGTACTTCCAAATTCCGCGTTTACCAGAAAAATTCATTGGTTATGGAGTTTTCCAATCGCGACCAAGCGATCAGCAATGCCAAAAAATTGAAGTATGCCTATGTGGAACAGATTGGCTCTCGAACATGGATATGGAACAATTTTCCTCAATACAAAGTGTATCAATATGATTACAGTAAGCCGGATTGGGAATTTCATACGATGGAAGCCGCTGTAACGGAGGCTAAGAAATGGGCTAATGCAAGTGTTCGAAAATTGTCTACAGGTGGTTGGGTTTGGAATAACTATCGTCAACATGCTGGTTATACTTTGTTTCAAGGTGAAAGAACGTTGCCGCAATGGCAGTTTCAAACATTCGATCAAGCCAAATTTGAGGGAAAAAAATGGGCAAATGCATTCATCATTGACAATGCTACTCATCAATGGATGTGGGATAATATTCCTGATGAAATCGAACAAACATATCGAACAGGTGAAGCCATCTATCAGATCATTCAGAATGGGAAAACATTGGAAACATGGAAATACGCATTCCTCAAAGATGCTTTCAATGAATCTATCAAATGGGCAAATTCAATCATTGTGAAAATATCTACGCCTGATGAAGTGATTTTTGAAAATAAACATATCTATGTTGTTTTTCAAGATCAGACACAACAGGGATCGTTTGTTGGGCTCCAAGCTGCTATCAAACATGCATCGAATTTCAAACGAACGAAAATTATATGGAATGGAAGAACCCTATGGACGAATGAGCCCTATTATCATGTATTTCAAACGGACAAGCGGTTACAATCGTTCGCAACACCAGAAGAAGCTGTTTCGTATGGTATAAAATACGCGAATGCCCAAATATACACACTGGATGGTAGTCTGGTTTGGGACAACTTGCGCAAATTGATTTATCTTGGGTGGAGCGGGTCATCCAAGCATGATACGATCGTCACGCAGATGAATAACACGCAAGGGCTCGATATCCATTCCCCAACGTGGTTTTCATTGCTAGATGCTAGCGGGACACTAAAAGATGAATCTGATCCAATAACGGTCACATGGCTAAAGTCGCAAGGCGTAAAAATTCATCCGCTAGTCCACAATCAATTTGATGCGAAATTAACGTCCGCATTTTTGGCCAACTCCAAAGCCCAACAACGGTTTATTCAAGGTCTCATTAAAAAATTGGTCGAATTGAAGTTGGATGGTGTAAATCTCGATTTCGAATCTATTGCGGGTGCAGACCGTGACCGCTATACCGCCTTTGTTAAATTGTTAAGCGAGTCAACCAAGGCAAACAATCTGACTCTCTCGATCGATTTACCTCGCGGCAGCGCAAAATGGAACCATCTGACAGCGTACGATCATACACAATTGGCTCAGTTTGTAGATTACATTGCGATCATGGCTTATGATCAATTTTATCGGGAAAGCACATCGCCCGGACCTGTATCGGGTCTCCAATGGGCAGAAATCGGGGTCCAGGAATTTCTTGCCTATGGGATTCCACGATCGAAATTGTTGCTCGGTGTTCCATTCTATGTTCGTGTGTGGGAACTTGACACTAAAGGCGCTATAGTTTCCAATCGAGCCGTGTTTATGAAAGAAATTGATAATTTATTACAGGGTACAGAAGCGGTAAGCCAGATTGATGAAAAATATGGGTTGGAAAAAGTAGAATTCATCAAAGACGGTAAGCGTTACGTGTTTTGGAAAGAATCGGTTGAGACGATGAAATTACGAGTACAGATCGCGAAAAAATACAACTTGGCAGGGATTGCTGCTTGGAGACTTGGATATGAGCCGCTTGAACTTTGGTTATCGTTGTTGAGACTGAAGTAGAACAGCAACTTTCGGGTTGAACATGTTCGGTATAGTCACAAATTTCAGCCCTTGCTTTTTGAGCTGAGGAATAATGAGGTCCAATGCTTTTGCCGTTGCCGTCAAATCTTGCGTCCAGTGGCCTGCGGAATGCATCAGAATAATTGCGCCAGGATGAATATGCCCGAGCACCACATCGCGAATTTGTTCAGGATTTTGGTGTTTCCAATCTAGTGTATCTACGTCCCAACCAATCACACTAAATCCGGCGCGCTTCAATTCTTCAACAATCCGTGTGTTCAATCCTCCATAGGGTGCGCGGAATAGTGTTGGTCGCCGACCTATCGTTTGTAGAAACACCTTATTCGTTTCAGCCAGTTCCCAACGCAAGCGGCCAATTTCGTGTTCATACAGGGCAGGATGCCAGTAGGTATGATTTCCAATCGCATGTCCTTCGTCGGCAATATTGCGAGTAATTTGAGGAAGTGCCTTCACTCTTGACCCTATGAGAAAGAAGGTTGCTTTTACGTTGTGTTTTTTTAAAATTTCAAGAATCATTGGTGTGTAGCGCGTATCAGGTCCATCATCGAATGTAAGGGCGATTTGATTTCTGGATGTGTCGCCGTGCAGCATCAATACATCAGGATATTGTTGCTGTAATGCTCGATTTGATAAAGGTTTAAGCTTACGCCTTTGGTTTTCAGGACCTCCCTCGAGCATGCGAACGTTCTGCCCAGGTGACTTTTCCGTTAAATTTGGAGGCTGGCTTGCATCATTACCGTTGCAAGCTGTACATACAAATGCAAATACAATGATAACAATCCAGATCAAATACGTGATGTTTGTTCTGTGTGATGGTTTGTTTTTCAACAAATCTTCCCTCCATCGCATGATTATTCCTGTGATATCGGTTAGATTGTCCAGAACGCACAAAGTTATCCAAACTTTATAATATCGTTAAACGTTGATATAACGCTGCATATTTGCGAGCAGAAGCATTCCAACTGAAATCTGATTTTGCGATATTATCCAGCAGTTGAAGCCAATGCTTTTCATCGTGATAGAACGCAATCGCATTCTTAACTGTGTAAAGAAGATCATGCGCATTGTAATGATTGAAGGAGAAGCCATTTCCTGTGCCCGTAAATTCGTTATACGGCTGAACCGTATCCGCTAATCCCCCCGTCTCACGTACAATGGGGACCGTGCCATAACGCATGGCGATCATTTGACCTATTCCGCAAGGCTCAAATTTTGAAGGCATCAGGAACATGTCCGATCCCGCATAGATACGTCGAGACATACCCTCATCAAATTTAATTTGCGCTGAGACCTGGTCTTTATAATGGTATGCGGCATCTCGAAACATTTTTTCATAGACAGATTCCCCTGTCCCTAAAACGATCAATTGCGCTCCGGTTTGTAACAACTCATCGAACACACGTGCGATAAGATCCATGCCCTTCTGTTCGACCAAACGTGAAATGATCGAAATGACAGGTGTTGTCTGATGAACAGGTAACCCCAACTCTTCTTGAAGGAGAAGTTTGTTTTGGCTCTTTTTTTTCAAAGATTTTCGGTAGGTCACGCGGATATTGCGGTCAAGCATAGGGTCGTACACGGTGTAGTCTAATCCATTGATAATGCCAAGTAATTGGTCTTGCCGATGACGCAATGTACCATCTAATCCTTCTCCGTAATAGGGCGTTTGGATTTCTTTAGCATATCTTGGGCTCACTGTAGTAATAAAATCACTATAATTTAGCGCCCCTTTCATATAATTTACGTTACCATAATATTCTAAAGCATTCGCATGAAAATGTTCATTGCCTAAATTTAAGAGATCGCTCATGATGTTATAACTGAACACACCTTGATAGCGTAGATTATGGATTGTAAATACGGTGCGAACTCTGTTCAGTGTTGAATGACCAGAATAATGTGCTTTTAAAAATACAGGGATGAGCGCCGTGTGCCAATCATGGGCATGCAAAATATCGGGTACCCAATCGAGACGAATAAGTGATTCTAACGCCGCTTGACAAAAGAAAGCAAACCTTTCGCCATCATCGCCATACCCGTATAAACCACTTCGTTTGAAGTAAAATTCGTTATCGATAAAATAATACGTAATACCCTCATGGGTTAACGTCTCAAGCCCACAATACTGATTGCGCCAACCCACTTGTACCTTAAACGAAGCAACAAGCGTGCATTGTTCTCTCCATTGTGCTGGGATGTCTTCATATTTAGGTAACATGACTCGCACTTGTGTGTCCATTGCAGCAAGTGATTTCGGCAAAGAACCGATCACATCAGCTAGCCCTCCTGTTTTCACGAATGGTACGGCTTCAGCTGCTATCATCATAACGTTTACCAATTCAAATCACCTTCTTTTTTGCTGCAATGAATGGTGAAGTTTTCGCGCCGCTTAACACTCGCTCTCGTTCAATAACCACGTCTTTGTCTAAGATTGCGTTCTCGATAACAACATTCTCACCAATTTCGCAATTTTGCATCAGAATACAGTTGTTTACTTTCGATCCACGGTATATTTTGACTCCCCTAGACAAAATACTGTTTGACACTTTGCCGTCGATAACACATCCATTGGCAATAAGTGAGTTTTGAACAAGTGCAGCTTCCCGGTATTTTGAAGGAGGTTCGTCTTTCACTTTTGTGTAAATGGGAGAACTTCGAATGAACAGTTCTAGCAATACATCCCGGTTTAACAGTTGCATACTGTTTCGGTAATAGCCTTGAATTGTATTTATGATACCCGTGTACCCAATATGTTTAAAACCATACAATTTGAGATGACGTATGTTTTTCATAATGCCATCTCTCACCAGGTGGTCATCACCTTGCGAAAGACACGTTTCTACCATGTCTAACAGCAGTTGCTTGCTCATCAGGTACATTTCCATTGAAACGCAATTGGTTTGAAGACGACCTGTGCGGTCTTGCATCGCGGTAATTTGTCCATCGCTCTCTATTGAAACCTTCCGATAGATGGAGTCATCCAGATCTTCCATTTCTCGATATACACATGTGATATCAGCCCCTGTCTCCTCATGCTGTGCGAGAACTTCATTGAAATTAATATTACAGACAACGTGACTGCGCGAAATTAAAACATATTCCTGACGACCGCGGTAAAAATAATCCCGATGCGAGAAAAATTGAAACAAGTCCCCTTTGGAAATGCCTGATGGAATATCCATTACCGCAGGTAGTACAAACAAACCTCCGCGTTTACGGTCCAAATCCCATTCTTTACCCGAACCCAGATGATCCATGAGCGAACGATATTTATGATGTGTAAACACTGCAACGTCTTCAATGCCGGAATTGATCATATTCGACAGTGGAAAGTCAATGAGACGATACCGGCCGCCGAATGGGACGGAAGCGATACAACGGTTAAAAGTCAATTCTTCAAGCCGGTCCGGTTCATTGATTAAATTAATAACACCCATGATTCGCTTCATGCTGACACTTCCTTCCGAATCGTCTCATTGTTTCCAATGAGTATAATTTCACTCTGATCGGACCCGAACGGATCCCCTATCACACAACCGTCCTCAAGTACGGTTCCTTCTCCGATAATGGCTTTATAAATTTGAACGTTCCTTCCAATTTTTACGTTGGGCATAATCACCGAATCGCGAACGATAGAATCTTTTCCGACCCGAACCCCATAAAACAGAACAGAGTGATCGACTGTACCATATACACTGCAACCTTCGTTAATCATTGAACGGCTTACTTTTGCTTCTGGTGCAATATATTGGGGTGGCTGGTAAGGACTTAAAGAGTAAATTCTCCAATTGCGGTCAAACAAATTCAGTTGTGTATCATCCCCCAACAAATCCATATTAGCCTCCCACAAACTTTGAACAGTTCCAACGTCTTTCCAATACCCTTCGAATGGATAGGCACAGACACGCACATCTTCATTCAACATTGTGGGAATAATGTCTTTCCCAAAATCATTCGACGAACCAACAGTTGTATGATCTTGTTCTAAATATGTTTTCAACGTTTTCCACGAAAAAATATATACGCCCATCGATGCGAGATTGCTCTTCGGTTCTTTCGGTTTTTCTGCAAATTCGATGACACGGTGGTCTTTGTCCGTGCTCATGATGCCAAAGCGACTCGCTTCTTCCCACTTTACCTCAATGACAGCAATGGTGGCTTCCGCCTTTTGCTTTTTATGGAAAGAGAGCATGAGATCATAATTCATTTTGTAAATGTGATCTCCGGAGATCACCAGCACATATTCGGGATCGTATTGTTCGATAAACCCAATATTTCGATAAATGGCATCCGCAGTTCCACTGTACCAATTCCCGCCTTTCTGTTCCATGTAAGGCGGAAGCACAGATACTCCTCCATTCTTGCGGTCCAGATCCCATGGACTCCCTATTCCAATATAGGAATTTAGCACGAGTGGTTGATATTGAGTGAGAACGCCAACCGTATCAATTCCTGAATTTGTGCAGTTGGACAGTGTAAAATCAATAATGCGGTATTTTCCGCCAAAATGGACAGCTGGCTTCGCCAATTCTTGCGTTAAAACACCGAGTCTGCGACCTTCCCCCCCTGCGAGTAACATCGCTACACATTCTTTTCTTCTCATAAAATTTGCTCCTTTCCCGTAATTTTTTGATGTATGAAGATGCCGCCAAGAGGTGGTAATGTGACACTAATGCTGAATGGTTGATCGTGCCACGGGAGGTTATCCGTTGAAATTATGCCATTATTGCGAATGCCAGACCCACCATAAACTTCATTATCACTGTTGAACAGTTCATCATAATGACCAGGTTTGGGGACACCGATCCGGTAATGGTGTCTCACGATAGGTGTAAAGTTGAGAATGACGATAAGGAAAGATTGGGGATCACAACCTCGCCGAATAAAAGAAATGACACTTTGTTCATGATCGTGGGGTGTGATCCATTCAAATCCTGATTGTTGCCGATCTTTCTCCCATAATGCATCATGTTTTCGATAAAATAAATTTAGTGTTCTCACATACGTTTGTGTCGCCACATGTGAGGGGTAATCCAATAAATGCCAATCTACCTGTTCGAGGTCTTTCCATTCTGAGAACATCCCTAACTCGCAACCCATAAAGAGCAACTTTTTTCCGGGATGAGCGATCATATAGGCTAGTAACAAGCGCAAATTTGCGAACTTTTGCCAATAATCACCAGGCATTTTGTCTAAAAGCGATTTTTTTCCATGAACGACTTCATCATGAGAAAATGGAAGGATGTAGTTTTCTGAAAAGGCATAAAAAAATGAAAATGTAATGAAACCGTGGTGAAATTTGCGATGGACGGGATCTTCTTTCATGTATTTCAACATATCGTTCATCCAGCCCATGTTCCATTTATAGTTAAAGCCGAGTCCTCCTTCATGGACGGGCGCGGTAACCATTGGCCAATCTGAAGAATCCTCAGCCATCATCAATGCATTAGGGTAGTTTCCAAATACAGCTATATTAAGCGATTTGATGAATTGTACCGCATCTAGGTTTTCTTGACCGCCAAAATGATTATAGACGAATTGATCATCTGTTTTTCCGAAATTCAGGTATAGCATACTTGCAACAGCATCTACACGTAACCCATCAATGTGGTAATAATCCATCCAAAATAATGCATTCGAAATAAGAAAACTACGTACTTCCGGGCGGCCAAAATCAAAACTTAATGTCCCCCATTCTCTTTTTTCAGCGATTCGTTCATCTTCATGTTCATATGTAGGCGTTCCATCAAAATGTCTGAGACCATGATCATCTTTGCCAAAATGTCCAGGTACCCAGTCAAGAATAACGCCGATTCCAGCTTGATGACACCTGTCCACGAAAGCCATGAATTGCTTCGGCGTGCCAAAACGACTGGTCACTGAATAAAATCCTGTTGCTTGATAACCCCAGGAACGATCATAGGGGTGTTCAGCTAGCGGCATAATTTCGATATGCGTGTAACCCATATCCACGACATAACTAATTAATTGATCAGCCAATTCTTCATAATTCAAAGGTTGTCCTAATTCGTTCAAACGCCACGTACCCAGATGAACTTCATAAATATTCATTGGAAGCGCATAATGGGATTGTTCGGATTTTTGTCGTTGGTATGCATAGTCTTCCCAAATATAACCATCCAGATCATAAACAATTGAGGCGGATTTTGGTCGTAGTTCGGAATAAAAAGAATAAGGATCTGCTTTTAACTTCCACTCCCCTTGATCTGTCTGGATTGCATATTTATAAATGGTCCCCTCGTAAATTCCCGGAATAAAGGTGTGCCAAACACCGCAGGATTGGCGCAAACAAAGATGATGAAGAGGATTCCAGTCGTTAAAATCACCAACAACGCTTACTTGTCTCGCTCTTGGCGCCCATACAGCGAAATACGTACCGAAAATTTCCCCTTGATGCATCTTCAGATGTGCGCCAAGCATGCGATAACTTTGGTACAAAGTCCCTTGATGAAACAAATAAAGATCATGATCACTTGGAGCTGGGATGCTCATCTGGAACCACATACTTTCCTGTTTTTGATTGAAGCTAGATTCCTGTGTACAATAGTATGAATAAGATTAAAAATTCAATTCAATATTTACATCGGACAAGGAGTACATGACGCATGTTTATTGCTCAAGATTGGAATGACTATGAATTAATGGATGCTGGCGACGGTGAAAGATTGGAACGATGGGGTCACGTTGTGCTTAGAAGACCTGATCCACAAGTGATTTGGCCGATTACTCATGAGAATGAAATCTGGCAAACCGCTTCGGGACGATATCATCGAAGTCCATCAGGTGGGGGTCATTGGGAATTTCAAACCCCACTACCAGACCGCTGGTCCATCAAATATCGGGACTTGCAATTTTATATTAGGCCAACCAATTTTAAACATACGGGACTTTTCCCCGAACAGGCAGCAAATTGGGCGTGGGTGATGCAAAAAATTCGTGAAGCCAACCGGCCCGTGAAAGTATTGAATTTATTTGCTTATACCGGAGGTGCAACAGTAGCAGCAGCAGCAGCTGGTGCCGAAGTGTGTCATGTGGATGCTGCCAAAGGTATGGTCCAATGGGCTAGGGAAAACCTAGAACTCTCCAAGTTGTCCAATCGCCCTGTACGATTTATCACGGATGATGTGATTAAATTTGTGCAACGTGAACTTCGTCGAGGCAACAAGTATGATGCGATAATTATGGATCCTCCATCTTACGGTCGTGGACCAGGAGGCGAGCTCTGGAAACTAGAAACGAACTTGTACCCTTTCGTTGCATTATGTACTTCTATATTAACGCATAATCCCCTGTTTTTCATAATTAATTGTTATACAACGGGCATTTCACCTACTGTAATTGAGAATATTATGACGATGACTGTAGGACAAGAACATCATGGTAAAATCAAGAGCGGGGAAATTGCACTTCCGATGAGTGCCAAACAAATGGTGCTTCCCGCTGGAATTGTGTGTCGATGGGAGAGTCCTGATTGATGAGAGTATTCAGGTGGACACTCTTGTTAGGTTTCATGTTGATTGGCGGATGTTTCCAAATGACATCACAACATGAATCAACGACTCCAACGGATAAGGAACCGCCCCCCGTGGCGACGCCCCGACCCATCGCACCACCGCCTCCTGTAAGTGCCACACTGGTTGCGGTAGGCGACATTATGATGCATACCCCCCAACTTCCGGGTGCATACAATACTGAAACAAAATCATATGATTTCGACGGATTTTTTCGACCTGTGCATTCCATTCTCTCCTCTGCGGATTGGACTTTTGCAAATTTAGAAACGCCGATTGCTGGCGATTCACGTGGATTTCGTGGTTATCCATTGTTCAATGCTCCAGTCGCATTAGCTCGCACATTGGCAGATGCCGGTTTTGATGTTGTGTCCACAGCAAACAATCATGCTTTGGATCAGGGAATAAGCGGATTGATGCATACGTTGGGAACGTTGTTAGACCATCAATTGGTACCTGTTGGCACTGCCGCGACGCAGGAAAATTCGGAATCCATCGTCATCCTCGAACGAAACCAGATTAAACAAGCATTCTTGGCCTATACATATGGAACTAATGGTATCCCAATCCCTGAGGACAAAACATATGCAGTTAATCTTATTGAAAAACAACGAATAGCTCGTGATGTGGCCAAAGCGCGAGAAAGTGGTGCTGATCTTGTTACGGTGTCGCTTCATTACGGTAGTGAATACCAACGAACACCAAATCAATTTCAGAAGCAAATTTCTCGGTATTGCATTGATGTTGGGGCGGACATTGTACTCGGACACCACCCGCACGTTGTTCAGCCGTATGAACGATATATTGCAACGCAAGAGGATGGCCTCAAACGAGAAGGTTTAATTGTTTACTCGCTTGGTAATTTTATTTCCAATCAATTTGGTGGATATAAGGAATTTGGCGTTATTTTTAAAATTGATATCAAAAAAATATTTACCCAAGATGGAGCCTCTGACACCTTTATATCGGCTGTAGAGGTGATCCCCACTTGGGTAAACAAGTATGTAAGCAATGGAAAAAAACATTACCGCGTCCTTTCCTTGAATAACTTTACACAGTTGAACGAAGATCCTCTGCTTACTGTAAAGACAGTCGCCATGTTAACTGACAAAGCGGAAGAAATGCAAGAACATTTGCAGAAACTAAACTATGTAGCTGAAGAAAACAAATGAATTGATACAACAAAATTTGATAAAATATCTTGTTCTAAGAAATTCGCTGCTTTTCCATATTGGTAATTTTTCCAAGCAAATAAATTAACAATTGTTGATTGTGCGCGGAAATACGACTTAAATATTGTGTTAGGAATGTTTCTCGTATTTCAGAGCCTCGTTTGCATTCGCGCTTTCCTTTATCCGTAACATGAATCCAAACAATGCGTCGGTCGTTGTCATCACGGACACGTTCGATCAGTTCATTCTTTTCCATTCGATCTAATAATGTTGTTACCGCAGCTGGAGTTGTTGTTAAAAAATCAATCAAATCCGACGGTTTCATACGATCATGCGACAATAAATATTCAAGTAATGTTAATTGGCTTTCAGTTAAAGTGGGAGATAATTGATTTTCCATATGCAATTTTACATCTTTACTTAGTTTTAACCATAGCTTAGCGAATTCAGTTGAATACATTGTTTGTCCTCCTCAACACCATCAATATATGGAAAGTATACCATGATATTAAGGCTCCGAAAAGGTTTATCGCTTTAATATTTTAAGACATTAATCGATAAATAGTGAGGAATAATTCGAACTTCCGACAACATTCGCCAGCAATTAACCACGTTCTTTGTCAACCCTGTTTAGTTTGATGACAGCTTCTAGGGTGTCCCCTTTGCTCAACTGCATAACAGGTATACCCGTTCCGCGCATATGTTCAATTTTTATTGACTCTGAAACAATCGTATTTGTGTTCCCTAGTTTCGTGACCATAAAGTAATTGTTGATCTCTCTCACATAAGCGGCAGCAATGAGCACACTGCCATTGGATTTTACGCGTCTACCATCTTTGAATTCAAAAGTAGGCACACCTTTACCTCCGCGGCCTTGAATCTGATAGTCAACGAGCAATGTTCGCTTTATATACCCCAAATCACTAAAGACGATGACTTCTCCCTCATCACCTTGTACGGGCATTGCAGCAATAACTTCATCGCCTTCCTTAACCATCATTCCCTTGACACCTGCAGCAATTCGACCCATCGTACTGACTTGCCCCGAATGAAAACGAATGCTTTGACCTAATTTAGTAATCATGATAATATCACCTGTTGGTGGAGATGAAGATTCATGCCACACTGCAATGATTTGATCATCTTGTCCTAACTTACATGCAGATATTGCTATTGTCCGATTTGTAGCATATTCTTTTAATTCACTGCGTTTGACTTGTCCACGCTTTGTGACGAATAAAAGCGTCGACGTTGCTTGTTGTATGTCCCTTACTGGTATGACAGAGATGACATGATCTTCTTTGGTGATTGGTAATAAATTGACGATGGCTGTACCATTATCTTTCCATTTGGATTCTGGAATCGTATGGACAGGCAACATAAAATACTGGCCTTTTTGTGTGAATAATAGCAAATTATCAATCGTATTTAACTCCAAGAGATGTCTTACGAAATCCCGTTCCTTTAAACCAGTCGACTCCACGTCGCCGCCTGAGCGAGAGAACGACAGTTTACTTGTTCTTTTGATATATCCTTCATTCGTAATTATAACGATAACATCTTCTGGGGTTACCATCACTTCCAATGCAACTTTTAGTTCCTCAACTTCATCTTGAATTTCAGATCGTCTCTTCGTGCCATACCGTTCACGAATTTCTTGCAGTTCTTCTTTGATCACAGCAAGTAATTTACTCTCACTGGATAGAATCGATCGTAAATATACGATCAGATCTCGAATCTCACTCAATTCTTTCTCGATTGCTGTAATTTCTAGGTTGGTGAGACGATACAATTGGAGCGTGAGGATCGCATCAGCTTGGCGTTCCGAGAAGAAAAATTGTTGCATTAAGTTATTTTGGGCATCATGTCGATTTTTAGAACTTCGGATTAATGCAACGATCTCATCCAGTATATCGAGAGCTTTGGCTAATCCCACTAAGACATGTTCACGGTCTTCTGCTTTCTCTAAGTCGAAGCGTGTGCGGCGTATGACAACATCTTTCTGGTGTTCAATATAAGCAACTAACATTTCTTTTAATCCAAGTTGTCGGGGAGTTTTATTAACGATTGCGACCATATTGTAATTATAATTTACTTGAAGATCCGTCTTTTTTAACAAGTAAGTTAATATTCCTTGTGCATCCGCATCTTTTTTTAATTCGACTACAACGCGCAGACCATTGCGCCCGCTTTCATCTCTAACTTCTGCAATGCCTTCCACCTTTTTTTCAAGGCGAATTGACTCCATAGCGGAAACCAACTTGGATTTAACCACACCATAAGGAATTTCTGAAATTATAATTTGTTGTTTTCCACCACGAACGTCTTCAATCGTTGTTTTACTTCGAATATAGACGCGACCTTTGCCGGTTCTATATGCATCCTTCATACCTTCTGTCCCCATCACAATGCCACCCGTTGGGAAATCAGGACCTTGAATGATGGACATAACGTCCTCTAAAGTTGCGAACGGATCGTCAATAAGGCGAATACAGGCATCAATCACTTCACATAAGTTATGCGATGGTATTTCGGTTGCAAATCCAGATGAGATCCCACTCACACCATTCACGAGAAGGTTCGGAAATCGTGATGGCAGAACGGTTGGTTCTTTGGTCGTATTGTCAAAATTATCACGAAATTGAACAGTTTTTTTTTCAATATCACGCAATAGTTCAATCGCAATTTTCGACAAACGTGCCTCGGTATATCGCATGGCAGCAGCAGGATCATCATCTAGAGACCCCCAGTTCCCATGACCATCAACCAATGGATGGGTCATTTTCCACGGTTGTGCCATCCGTACCATTCCATCATAGATAGAGCTATCCCCGTGAGGATGATAGTTCCCCATGACATCTCCCACAGTTTTAGCTGATTTCCGATACTGTTTATCGGGTGTATTCCCCGCTTCGTACATAGCATAGAGAATGCGCCGTTGGACGGGTTTGAGACCATCACGGACATCGGGGATGGCTCGATCCTGGATAATGTATTTTGAATATCTGCCAAACCGGTCCCCTACGACTTCTTCTAATACAACTGACATAAATTGTTCTGTTGAGCTCACAACATCACCCTTGAATATCAAATTTACTCTTCATATTCTGTAAAATCTACATTCTCGATGATCCAACGTTTACGAGGGTCGACTTTATCTCCCATTAATGTAGAAACGCGACGTTCAGCTTTCGATGCATCCGAAATATGCACTTTTAACAGCACACGCTTGTCTGGATCCATCGTTGTATCCCATAATTGATCCGGATTCA
Source organism: Paenibacillus sp. (assembly GCA_044353165.1). GTDB lineage: Bacteria > Bacillota > Bacilli > Paenibacillales > YIM-B00363 > JBILCM01. Next base: position 1,680 of record JBILCM010000021.1, on the reverse strand, counting down.
TTTCGCCTAAACCTTTGTATCGCTGGAGTTCAACCCCTTTGCTTCCCAATTGCTGGAGCAATTCCGTTAATTCTTCATCAGAGTAAACATACTTTGTTAGATTTTCCCCTCTGCCGCTTTTTTTAGATACTTTAAATAAAGGGGGTCTGGCGATGTAAACCATACCTGCATCGATAAGCGGTTTCATGTAACGATAAAAAAAAGTCAGTAATAGTACTTGAATATGTGCTCCATCCGTGTCAGCATCAGTCATGATAATAATCTTCCCGTAATTCGATTCCTCAGTTTCAAAATCGGAACCAACTCCCGCACCAATGGCCGTAATAATGGCTCGGTATTCTTCGTTCTTCAGGATGTCGGGTAACTTAGCTTTCTCAGGATTCATTGGTTTTCCGCGCAGTGGAAGAATCGCCTGATGACGTGAGTCCCTTCCTTGTTTAGCAGAACCTCCGGCGGAGTCACCTTCAACGATAAACAATTCGTTGCGCAAATAATCTTTGGATTGGGCAGGTGTTAACTTACCGCCTAAATTACTGCCTTCGCTTTTCCCTTTTTTTCCGTTCCTCACATCTTCACGGGCTTTCCTCGCTGCATCCCGTGCTTTAGCGGCTTGAACTGCTTTCTTAACAAGACTTTGAGAAACTTGAGGGTTTTCCTCTAAGTAAATAGACAATTGTTCTGTAACGACGGAATCCACAGCGCCACGGGCGGAAGCACTTCCAAGTTGATCCTTGGTTTGTCCAATAAATTCTACCTCACCCATTTTTACGTTGATGACACACATCATGCCTTCACGTAAATCAGCACCTTCTAGGTTTTTGTCCTTCTCCTTCAGAAATCCTGATTTTCGAGCATAATCGTTCATGATTCGAGTATAAGCGGTTTTGAATCCCGTTTCGTGTGTTCCGCCTCCGCGTGTTGGGATTGAATTTACGAACGAAGCTATTGTTTCTGTGTATCCGTCGTTGTATTGAAAAGCGATTTCAACTTCTATGTCTTCTTTTTCCCCGGCAAAATGAATACATGGGTGCAATACTTGTTTATCTTCATTTAAAAAACGAACAAATTCACTTGCGCCACCAACATATTCATACTCCGCAGTTTCCCCTGTGCGCTCGTCCTTGAGAACAATTTTTAAACCTGAATTCAAGAATGCAATTTGTTGCAAACGTTCCGAAAGGGTATCATAATTTAGAGCAATATGACCATGAAAAACTTGTTTATCAGGTTTGAAAGTCACCTTGGTGCCAGTTTTTTTGGTTGCTCCTGTCATTATGAGTCCAGTGACAGGTTCCCCTACATGTTCTGTTCCTTTAGGATCAACCGAATATTCAAACCTTTGTTTGTGTGTTTTACCATCCCGAAAAATTTCAACTTCAAGCCACTCTGATAGGGCATTGGTTACAGAGGCACCAACACCGTGCAGGCCACCAGATTTTTTGTAACCTTTACCTCCGAATTTTCCACCCGCGTGCAACACTGTAAAAACTACCTGCGGTGTAGGAATTCCAGATTTGTGCATTGCCGTAGGGATACCACGTCCATTATCCTCGACGGTAACAGATTGATCTTTGTGAATAGTTACTGAGATGCGGTTGCAATATTTGGCTAAGTGTTCATCAACGGCATTATCGATAATTTCCCAAACAAGATGATGCAGTCCAGAAGCTGTTGTGCTGC
>JBILCM010000063.1:0-12442 GCA_044353165.1 Paenibacillus sp. | reverse complement strand
CTTGGGATCGGTAATTTTGGCGCGCACTTGATTTTGTTGGAGTTGCTCCAACATGCGCTCGAATGAGGTTGTTGTATTCGCATATTGACTCACCAGCACATCTATGTTCGACTGGAGCATCGTGCGCAACATGAATGATTCTTCATTATAACGGTTCTCAAACACGGTTATTTCAGGTGTGGCGCCGCCGCTCGCAGCCGTGACGGTTGCCGTGAATGAAGCAGGAACCCAGATGCCGCGAGGGGCTTCCTTCTCACGAATTGCTGAGCGCATCTCTTCGGAGGATGTCATCTCGGTCCAGTCGAAAGCATCCTCTTGTTTTATTAATGAGATGAGGTGCGCTCCCATGGCTCCTTCATCATCATTAACGAAAATGGCCTTCGGACGCTCGGGTTGAGCATCCCCCATTAAACCGATGATAAGCGTAAGAAGTACAATCGGTGTAACCAGAAAGAACAGAACACTCTTCTTATCGCCTAGAAGACGTCTAACAACATGCCATGCGATCGTAAAGCTATGCATACAACTTCCCCCTCCGCAAAACCAAAATCGCAATGCCAGTTAAGCCTAGACCGATGATGGCAAGTATGGTGAATTGTTCGCTTGCGACAGCCCATGTTCCGTCATACATGATGTTCATTAAACCGTCTGTTGCCCAGTAATTAATGGTGAATGTCTCGACCCCGCCCATCAAACCGACGACCTGCGGTGTGAAGCCACCGCTGACGAATGTCATCGCTACGATCACAACATTGAATATGGCCGTAACGGATCGTTCATTCCCGGCAAAACGCGTGATGATCACCGCAAGCAACATCGAAATCCAAACAACGAGAATGCATATCGCAACGGCTCCCCACACGTTGCCCCATTCGACTCCATACACGATGGCCGTAAATCCAATGACGACGAAGATCTGAGCAATGGCGAGCAAGGTATTCCCGATTAACTTGCCAGCGAGCCAAGTGAACGGTCGAATTGGCATGGCAAGCAATCGTTCCAGCGTCCCGGATTGCTTCTCATTGGCAATGCTGATCCCAGCAGCCATGCCGCTGTACAACAGGAACATCACCAGCATCATCGCCGCGTAATATTGCATCGCACTCATCTTGGTGCCGGATTCGCCTAACGAACCGATCTGAACATAATCGGGACTTGCGGGTTTCTCAGTCAGCGTGACTGGTGTTGACGGTTGCCCACTAGTGAGCACGGTGGCCTGCAGGGCATTCACCTGCGCCAAGTAGCGGTTCATCACGATCGTGCCAATCTGGTTGGCCATCTGATCACGGCCGAGCACCAATTCCCATGTGGCTTCTTCCCCGGCCGCCACTTGACTGCTGAAGTTTGCTGGGATTATAACACCAAAATCAGCATCATCATTACGCAACTGTGTTAACAAGGTGGATCGGTCGTTCACGCTATTCGTACGAAGAATATCATCCTCTACCATCGTAGAGAAGAATTGTTCTGTTTGTGAAGACAAGCTGCTCGTATCCTCCGTCCAAATCACCACACGAACAGGTTGAAGTTCCACATCATCGGGTTGAAACACTTGGGACAACGCCGAACCGAGAATAAAGATAAGCAACAGCGGCTGTGCGAACAACAGAATCAAGCCTGTGCGCAGACGCATGTAAACGCGGATTTCATTCAAAATCACCCAAAACACATCGGTATCCTCCTTAATCACGCAGCGAGCGGCCGGTCAGTTTTAGGAACAGCATTTCTAGGTGTGGTTCCTCTCTTTTTAACGATTGCAGATGCACGCCATGTTCGGAGAGAATGAACAGAATGTCTTGTAGGAATGCCTGCGATGAAGTCAGTACCAACTCGATCTGTTGGTCTTCGTGATCCACACGCATGATTTGCGGATGTTGGCGAAGCGCGTCTACAACAGTGGAGGGAACGTGATTGACCGTCAGGGTCAACTTTTCTTGCTCGCCCGCTTCTTTGCGCAACTCTTCGAGCGTGCCGCATGCGATGAAGCGGCCATGGTCGAGAATGCCCACACGGTGGCTAATGGCCTCCACTTCCTCCATATAATGACTCGTATAGATGATGGTCGCGCCTTCTCGATGTAACGTGCGCACCGATTCGAGGATGTGGTTGCGCGACTGCGGATCGATGCCCACAGTCGGTTCATCCATGATCACCAACTTCGGTCGGTGCGTAATTGCACAAGCGATGTTCAATCGTCGCTTCATCCCCCCAGAAAATTCCACAGGCCGTTGGTTACGGCGTTCGTACAATCCCACGAAGTCCAATGATTGCTTCACGCTCTCCTTCAGCGCATGACCGCGTAATCCATACAATCGCGCGAAGTAAGTCACGTTCTCTTCAGCTGTCAATTTTTCATAAATCGCTAGATCTTGCGGCACAAGGCCGATCGATTTCTTTACTTCAAAAGTGTGCTTTACCACATCCAGATCGCCCACTGTAATCGAACCGCGATCTATTCGCAAGAGGCCGCAAAGCATCTTGATCAACGTACTTTTCCCAGCACCATTGGGGCCGAGCAGCCCGAAGATTTCCCCCTGGCGAATGGCGATATTCACATGATCGACGGAAATGAATGAACCATAGCGTTTCAACACATCTTGCATAACCACGTACTCTTTCATTATCGGATCCTCCCTGAGCTCTTGCGCTTCTGAACAACTTGAATGTCTTTATCATATCGGAAAGAAAAAGGCTTGTAAGGTGCATAAAGTCACATCCTCCGAATGACAAATGTCATGGTATAATCACATCAGATAATTACGAGCATGCGCTTGAAGGAGAACTTGTGTGCAGTCATTCGCGTTGTATCGTTATGGGCTGATCATTGTGCCGGTCGTCGCGCAAGCGGGCTTGTTTCCCGATGGGCAGCTGGGTGGGTTGTTGATCTGCGCTTTGTTATGGATGCTGATCATTCAAATCGGTGAACGCTGGATCGCTAGCCGTTACCAAGCCTTATGGTTGTTGTTGGAACTCGGGCTGATCGTCGCGATCGGGCGGCTCGGGACGGAGCCGGGGATATTATTTATAATGACTTATAGCACATTGATCCCTATCGTTCGCACGGTCTGGGAGCGTGTACAGCAAGCTGTGCTTTTTGTGTTGCTACTTCTTGCGCAATGGACATTACTGGTGATACAGCCGCAGATCGTGCAATGGATGGGCGTCTTGATCTTGTTTATGTTGGCAGGGTTTGTGCAGATGTCTACAAATATGGAGCGGAAAAATGTAGCGTTGCAAGAAGCCGGGGATGTGCAGCGCAAAGAGCGGTATGATCTGGAGACAGCACGACAACAGTGGCTCGAATACGCGGTCACAGTCGAATCCCTCACCCAGGCCAATGAACGCAATCGCATCGCGCAAGACCTTCACGACGATCTTGGCCACAAGTTGGTTCGACTGAAATGGATGCTCGATGCCGCGCTTGAGTCCATGAGCACCTCACCCGAACAGGCGGTAAAGCTTATTTCTCAAGTGCGAGATCAGTTGAATGAAAGTATGGAGGCGATGCGTTTGACGCTTAGGCGCATGCGTCCGACACAAGCCGTCGCGAAGCAATATGCGCTGGAGACGTTGGCACAGGAGTGGATGCGCACGAATGAGCAGTTGATTCGCGTATTCGTGAAGGGACCGCCTGTGGATATGTATCCCAGCCAAGAAGTGGCGCTCTATCGCAACGCAAGAGAAGCGGTTTCCAATGCGGTGCGGCATGGCGGAGCCACTGAGATTGAGCTATGGTTAGAGTGTAAGAACAATGAGATTGTGCTAACCGTATCCAATAACGGAGAAGTACCGCGAACTCTCCCGCGGTTTGGCATGGGACTCAAGGGCATGGAGGAACGCGTTCGTCTTCTGGGTGGTCGATTAGAGGTAAGGTTGGAGCCAATGGTTACGGTTGTGACCCGGCTGCCTCTCTTGGAAGGTCAACGCGATGTATGGGAGCGGGAGGGAATCCGTTGATTCGTATCTTACTTGTAGATGATGATCCTTACATTCGGGAAAGCCTCATGATGATTCTGGGGCTGCAGCCGGATTTTGAAGTGGTGGGCACGTGCCATAATGGGGCGGAAGCGGCTGACTTCATCGAGAGAAATGCGAATGTCACTGTCGTACTGATGGACATTCGCATGCCGACGTGTGACGGCGTGGAAGGGACGCGGCGCATCAAAGCCGCAGCCCCCGAAGTGCGTGTCATTATGCTGACGACGTTCGACGATGATGATTATGTCGTTCAAGCGATTCGCTGCGGAGCGGAGGGCTTCCTGCTCAAGAACAATGCGCCCGCAACGATCATGGAAGCGATAAGAACGGTAGCGAGCGGTCACTTGCTCTTGCAGGCCGATGTCGCTCGTAAGTTAACGCGTCATCTCGAACCGAGCAGCAAGGGTTCGGCAGGACGCAATCCGCGTGATACGTTGCAAACGTTGGGACTGACTCAGACCCAATGCGATATTACAGAAGCCATAGCCGAAGGGTTATCGAACAAAGAAATCGCCCAACGCTACTTCTGGAGTGAAGGTACGGTTCGCAATCAAGTAACGGAAATTTTGTCCAAGTTGGAGCTGCGCGACCGCACGCAGTTGGCAATTTTTTATTTAAAACATTGTGTATAAGAGAGATTGAAGCGATATAAGTACCGCCTAGAGGCGCTCACACAGCGAATCAGGCGGTTTTTTGTGTTATATATATGTTAGGTAATTGCTGAAATAGTGTAAATAACATAAAAATTACCTTCATAATTTTATAAATTGTTTATAAAGACATCATGAATGATCTCATCTATAATAAAAATGAGGAAGAAAATATAACATATATATAACAAAGAGGAGATGAATATATGTATATCGAAGCACGCCCCTACCTCTATCCCTTTGATGGGAACTTGACGGCGATGAATACAGCGCTGATCGTGATCGACATGCAGACCGATTTTTGTGGCGTTGGCGGTTATGTCGATCGCATGGGATACGATATCTCACTCACGAGGAGAGCGATTGAACCGATTCAAAATTTGCTTGCTGTCGCGCGGAAGATTGAAGGGTTTACGGTCATTCACACCCGCGAAGGACACCGAGAAGACTTGTCTGACTTGCCTGAGAACAAACGCTGGCGAAGCAAACAGATCGGTGCGGAGATCGGTTCGGCCGGACCCGCTGGGAAAATCCTTGTACGGGGACAGAGGGGTTGGGACATCATCGATGAGCTAAAGCCGCTCCCGGGGGAGATCATCATTGATAAGCCGGGCAAAGGGAGTTTCTATGCGACCGATTTGGATTTGTTACTGCGCACCAAGGGTATTCGAAATTTAATTTTAACGGGCATCACGACCGATGTTTGTGTGCACACAACGATGCGGGAGGCGAATGACCGGGGTTACGAGTGCTTGATTCTAGAAGATTGCACGGGCGCTACGGATTTAGGAAACCACCATGCCGCTATCAAGATGGTAACGATGCAAGGCGGGGTTTTTGGCAGTGTATCCCATGCGCAAGCTGTGATTCAGACGCTGCAAAAGATGGTAGGGGCATAATTGGACTTTCGAAACAGAAAGGTGAGTTCATATGGACATGATACGGACTTGCGCGCTTACAATCACCGACCTGCGCCGTAAGTACATGAATAGGGAATGCACGCCCGAGCAAGTGATGCGCGATGTGGTACGCAAAGCCGAAGATGATCGACACATGAATATTTGGATTACACCGCCTTCGATGGCTCGAATGGAGCCTTATTTGGAGCAACTGAAGCAGTGGCGGCCTGAAGATAAGCCGTTGTGGGGGATTCCTTTTGCCATTAAAGACAATATCGACGTAGCGGGCGTGCCGACGACAGCTGGTTGTCCGGCGTTTGCTTACGTTCCTACGACACATGCGACGGTCGTTCGCCTGTTGATCGAAGCGGGAGCCATTCCCATTGGGAAAACAAACATGGACCAATTCGCCACAGGTCTTGTCGGGACGAGAAGTCCCTATGGTGAGACGCATCATGCGGTGGACGAAGCTTGGATCAGCGGAGGCTCAAGTTCAGGCTCAGCGGTTGCCGTCGCCAGAGGTCAATGCGCGTTCGCGCTGGGAACCGACACCGCAGGATCCGGCAGAGTTCCGGCGGCACTGCATGGATTGATCGGATTCAAGTCGAGTTTGGGTGCTTGGTCCAAAAGCGGCGTCGTCCCAGCTTGTGAAAGCTTGGATTGCATCAGTGTCTTCACAAACACGTTAGAAGATGTGGTTGCGGTCGATCGTGCCGTCAGGGTAGCGGATGAAGCGGATCCCTGGAGCCGTGAACTTGCGCCGTTGTCAACTCGGACGCCCTCCAAAATCTTAGTTCCCAAAGAACCTCTCGCGTTCTTCGGAAAACTTGCGGATGCATATGAAGCTGCTTGGGCGCGTGCAATGACTCGTCTAGAACAGCTCGGCTTGCCGGTCGTGAAGGTCGATGCGACGGTATTCGCTGAGGCGGCTTCAATTCTCTATGAAGGTCCTTGGATTGCCGAACGTTGGGCAAGCTTGGGTGCATTTATCGAGTCGCATCCGGGGTGTCTTTATCCGGTAACGGAGCAAGTCTTACGGTCGGGTCACTCGTCCAGCTATGATGCTGCTTCTGCATTCCGATCGATGCATGCTTTGCAGCGATACAAGAAGCAGGTGCAAGCGTTGCTACGTGATGCTGTCATTGCATTCCCGACAGCGGGAGGTACGTGGACCCGCGAAGAAGTTGCGGGCGATCCGATTCGAACGAATCGAGACATGGGCATGTATACCAACCACTGCAACCTGTTGGATTTATGCGCGCTTGCCTTACCGAGCGATGAGGCGGCGGAAGGTATGCCCTTCGGGATCACGTTGTTTGCTTTAGCAGACCAAGAAAGCTTATTGATGGGAGCTGGAGCATTGTATTTGCAGAAGAAGGCGGGGCAATCCACTGGTGCGTCCCTTCTGGAGTCGCTCGTTCCGGTAGAAGGAAGCGTACTTGTCGCGGTATGCGGACTGCATATGCGAGGGTTGCCCTTGGAGAAGCAAATGAAGGAACACGGTGCAGTCTTTATCCAAGAGACGACAACAGCTGCGCGATATCGCATGGTGAAACTACCGACCACCCCTGCCAAGCCGGGTCTGATCAAGTTGCAGACGGGCGGGAGTGTGATTCAAGTGGAGGTTTGGCGCATGCCGCAAAAACATTTTGGCGTATTTGCGGCGTTGATCCCTTCTCCGTTAGGTATCGGTAAAGTGGAGTTGTCGAATGGATTGCAGGTACCGGGCTTTATCTGCGAGGGTTATGCAGAGGCGACAGCGGAAGATATCTCGAGTTATGGGGGCTGGCGGGCTGCGATGCAATAACATCGGGTAAGGTGATATAACATGCAGACAGCAAATTCGGAGCTTTGAGGCGACCGATGCGTTAATTATATGTAATATATATGTAAGATATATATAAAGTTAATAAAAAATAACGTCAAAAAATAGTATTTTCACCTAATGTAATTTATGAATTTATGCTTTATAATAAGCAAAACAAACAGAACACACATTTAAATGTCATATAATATTACATAAAAGTATGGATGTGATCCCATGACACCGAGCACGGATGCAACACACACCAAGCGTTCTCTTCTTAGCGCGCAAGGTTTAACCAAACGATTTGGCTCCCTTGTCGCAAACCACGATGTTCATCTCGACGTGCAAAGCGGGCAAATTCATGCTGTGCTCGGGGAGAATGGCGCCGGCAAAAGCACATTAATGAAAATGCTCTATGGTGTTTATGTCCCTGATGCGGGAGAGCTAAGGATGGATGATCAACCGGTGATTTTGCACCCTCCAGCGAAAGCGCGTGAGCGGGGCATTGGCATGGTGTTTCAAGATTTTCGCCTGGTGCCTGCCTTGACCGTTCTTGAGAATATTGCGTTGTCAGTGACCGGTGGCGGATGGCGTCTGCGAAGGAAACAACTCCGGAACAAAATTATCGAGATTTCGCAACAATACCAACTTGCCGTGAATCCAGACGCCTATGTCTGGGAGCTGGATCTCGGTCAGCGGCAACGGCTAGAAATTGTGAAGGTGTTGTTAATGCCCAACACCCGCTTGATCATTTTTGATGAACCTACGAGTGTGCTTGTTCCGCAAGAAGTGGAGTCTTTCTTGGCGATGCTCGATTTGCTTCGCAAAGATGGATACGGCATTCTGCTTATCACGCACAAGATCAATGAAGTGTTGGCATGTGCTGATGTGGTGACCGTACTTCGCGGCGGGGAAGTGACCTACACCGTAAGCCGGAACGAGGGTTTGCACGGTGAACAACTCATTCAAGCGATGATGGGAATGAAACCACTGCAGACGATCACCAAACCATTATCACCCACGCAAAACCGCGCAACCGCACAAGAAGCGGTCAAGGTACAAGGCGGCAAGGTGCTTGGGGATCACGGCCAAATGGTGTTGCAAGAGCTCCAACTTACGCTCCATTACGGTGAAATTACGGGCGTGGCTGGTATTTCAGGCAATGGGCAGCGGGAATTGGCAGAGACGTTGTTCGGCTTGCGGTCGCTAGCTGAGGGTACGATTCAAGTGAACGGACGCACGATGAAAGGCGGCACGAAGCAATTTATTGAAGCGGGTGTCAGCTATATTTCCGAAGATCCGGTGAAAGAGTCGGTCATTCCGGGTTTCACCATACTCGAGCATATGGTGCTTGACGGATACGATATGTTACCTCGCGGGTTAGACATTCATTGGAGCGGGTTGCAAAGTCAGCTGGATGCCAGCAAAGAAGCGAAGTTGCTTGACTTGGCCGCATCGAATCGCAAGGCGAATACATTGTCTGGCGGCAACATTCAGCGCATGGTGCTGACGCGCGCGCTCATCCGCAAGCCGAAAATTTTGATTGTAAGTTATCCAAGCCGGGGACTTGATATTGGAACGACGCGTGCGGTGCAACAACAACTGATCGCTATGGCATCTCAAGGCACAGCCATTCTCTTGTTCTCAGAGGACTTGGAAGAGTTATTCAAGCTGTCGGACCGACTTGTCGTTGTGAGCGGCAAGCGACTGATGGGGCCCTATTTTCCTGAGCAGACCGGAATGGAACAGATTGGGACGTTCATGCTGAAGGGGGAGACCGCTTGATGAACAAACCGATCGTTGCCAAGCTGCCTTCCGCAACGCCCACAGCATACAGCAAGACGTTGCGTAACATCATGCTTCAAGTAGGTGTTTTCCTTGCACCTTTTGCCGTGTTTGGACTGTTCCTTCTATTCTATGATGTCAATCCAATCGATTTATATATTTCGATGTTCACATCAAGTTTCGGCAACCTGTATGGATTCGGTGAAGTGTTGATTAAGGCCACGCCGATCATGTTGACTGGATTGGCAGCGGCGCTGCCAGCTCGGGCTGGGATGATTAACGTGGGCGGCGAAGGGCAACTCGCTATAGGCGCGTTGATGTCAACGTGGTTTGCCGTATTTTATCTGACCCATGTTCCATCCTGGATCGGACTTCCGATCCTGGTTCTCGCAGGTGCCGCAGGCGGCGCACTGTGGGCGGGAATCACAGCCATCTTGAAGGTCAGGGGGCGGATGAACGAGACGATCACCAGCCTGTTGCTTAATTACGTGGCATTCTTCACGGTCGGTTTCTTCGTCCATGGATTACTGAAAGACCCGAAGTCGTTCAATTGGCCTTTCTCCCCGGAAATATCGTCGGCCTTGCGCCTGCCGATCGTGAATGGAAGTCGCTTGCATCTAGGCATTCTGATGGCCTTGGTCGTAGCGGTGTGCGTCTGGATTCTTCTCACGAAGACAAGACTTGGCTTTCGCATCCGTGTGCTTGGCAGCAACATCTTTGCCGCAGAGCGAGCCGGTTTTCGCGTCGGACGCATGCAATTCTGGGTACTGATTGCTGCCGGTGCCATTGCAGGTATCGCTGGCATGATCGAGATCGCAGGTATCGAAGGGAGACTTCGCCCGACAACGGGGGCAACGTATGGGTACCTCGGTTTTCTGGCCGCATGGATGGCGTGGAATCACCCTTTGCGATTGATCTTTACAGCGCTCTTGCTGGGCATGATTAGCGTGGCAGGCAATTCCTTGGAGATGAATTCCGGACTGCCTTCTTCATCAGTACATATTCTTATGGCGCTCGTGCTTCTCTTCTTATTAGGTAGCGGAAGGTGGTTGAAGAGATGATCGTGGATATCTTAACGGGTGCAATTCGTTCAGGCACATCTGTCATGTTCGCCACACAAGGCGAGCTCATCTCGGAGCGGGCGGGGGTAATCAATCTCGGCACGGAAGGATCGATGCTTGCGGGTGCATTCGGCGGGTTTGCAGTCACCGTGTGGACAGGCAATCCGTGGCTGGGAGCACTTGCCGGCGGGATGGGCGGATTGTTGTTATCACTCATTCATGCGTTCTTGGTGTTGACGTGTCATGCGAACCAACTCGCCACAGGGTTAACTTTAATGTTCCTAGGGATAGGATTGACTTCGTTCTTCGGGCGCGATTTCGTCAGTGAACAAATTGTGGGCTTTAATCCTGTACCGATACCCTTATTGTCTGAAATCCCGTTCATTGGGAAGATCCTCTTCCAACATGACCCGTTAACTTACATTTCGTTCTTACTCGTTCCATTATTATGGTTTTTACTGTTCCGAACACGCGTAGGTGTGATCTTAAGAGCAACCGGGGAACGGGAAGAAGTATTACACGCGAACGGCCTCAACCCACTCCTGATTCGTTACGCTGCGGTCATGGCAGGTGGTTTCTTAGCTGGACTCGGCGGTGCGCAGCTGTCGATCGCGTACACGCACAGCTGGGTAGAAAATATGGTGCAAGGGCGCGGCATTGTCGCAGTGGCGCTCGTAATTTTCGCTTCATGGAAGCCGATCCGTGCGATGGTAGGGGCGTACTTGTTCGGCGCAGCTCAAGCGATGCAGCTGGCGATTCAACAGATGGGACTCCCCATCTCGCCATACTTTATGTTCATGGCACCTTATGTCATTACGTTAGTCGCGTTGTATGTCGTGGAGTACAAGCAGCGCAGTCAAATTCCGGAAGGCCTTGGGAAAGTATTTACCGGTGTATCCAGCGGGTAAACCCGTCGGTTGCCGTAAATAAAATATATCAACATGCGGAGGGGTATTTTATGAAGTGGATGAGAAGTATGCTGTTGTTGTTGATGGTCATGATGGTTGTGGTTGCGGGGTGCAGCCAACCCGGAGCTGAAGAAGAAGAGGCGGCAACAGAGACGGAAAGTGAAGCATCCACAGAAGCGGCTGCTGAAGGTGCAATCGGCACAGGCGGAACTGCTGTAGGATTTATCTTTGTAGGCGCGAAAGATGACTTTGGATACAACCAAGCGGCTTATATTGGTAGCCAAGGCGTGGAGGAAGCTTTCCCGGATTTGAAAATGTTACGCGTTGAGAACGTTCCAGAAACAGCAGAAGCCGAGCGCGTGATGGAGCAGATGATTCAAGACGGCGCGAAAATCATTTTCCCCACCTCGTATGGTCACTTGGACCCTGCACTCAACGTAGCGAAGCGTCATCCTGACGTAGCGTTCTTCCACCAAGGCGGATTGAAGAATGCAGAAAATCTAGGCACTTATTTTGGAACGATCTATGAACCTGTCTACTTGGCGGGCATTGCAGCAGGCAAAATGACAAAATCGAACAAACTCGGATTTATCGTATCGGTTCCGATTCCACAAGTATTGTTGAACGTGAATGCATTCCAGCGCGGTGCGCAATCCGTTAATCCTGATGTGACCACAACGGTCGTGTTCACCGGCAGCTGGTGTGATCCTGGGCAACAAGCTACAGCAGCGAACTCCCTTATTGACGGCGGAGCCGACGTGTTGACGCAGCATCAAGATTGCACGAAGACGATCATCGAAACAGCTGAACGCAGAGGCGCGTTGACCGTAGGTTATCATGCCGATGCATCATCGTTAGCACCCAAAGGTTGGATCGTAGGTTCCGTCTGGAACTGGCCAGCATTGTATGTCGACATGGTGAAGACCGCTTCCGAGGGCAATTTCAAAGGCAGCAAATATGACGGCAAATATCGCGGAACGCTGAGCGACAACATTGTTCTCTCGACAGGCTTCGGAGCAGAAGTGCCAGCAGACGTGCAAGCGTTGGTGGAAGAGAAGAAACAAGCTATTATCGCTGGGACGCTCAATCCATTCGCAGGTCCTGTGAAAGATCAATCCGGCGCAGTGCGTATTGAAGATGGCGTGAACCCGACGGTAGATCAATTGGAATCGACAGATTACTTGGTTGAAGGTGTTACGGGCAGTATTCCACAATAATAAAGTTGAAGTTGCACAGCAGGGGGTCGTTCGATGAGCGGTTTGGGAGGCTTAAATAAATCGCCGGATGGCGTGGTGATCGGTCTGGCCCAGTTGCAATTGCCTGTCGTCGATACACCGGAACAATTGGCGATGCA
>JBILCM010000140.1:0-3647 GCA_044353165.1 Paenibacillus sp. | reverse complement strand
CGCGCTTACTCTCTACAACGTATCCCTTGTCGAGTGTGAACCGTGTGCTAATCACGTAATTGATTTGCGAGGGCACGCACTGGAATTGTTCCGCCAATTCGTTGCGTTGCAATTCAATGACGCCTTCCGGACTTTCTTGAATCAGCTTCTTTAAAAAATGTTCAATAAGGTCGGACGTGTTCCGCATGATAACGGCCTCCATGCTGTTTTTGCTGACTTTGACTTTCTTTGACCTTAAGCACATTATAGTTGAAACTAGATCATTTGCCAAGTGTGCCCCTCGTATTTTTTCAACAAACTTTTCCTGTAAACTTATTCTTAGGATGGCCTAAGATGAGAGCACCTATGCTCCTCATGATGGCTCGATAGGATCGAGATCAGCGAGTCCGATCAGCCGCAGCAGTTCGCGCTCATCATCGAGGATGGCGATGCCGAGTTCCTGCGCCTTCGTAAGCTTGCTGCCTGCACTTTCGCCAGCGATCACATAATCTGTCTTCTTCGAGACGCTGCCTGCCACTTTGGCGCCGAGTGCCTCCAGACGCTTAGCCGCTTCGTCCCGGGTCATCGTGTGAAGTGTGCCTGTGAGCACGACGGTCTTGCCGAAGAAAGGCGATGGCTCAGCTCCTACGGTCTCATGTGTAGTCGGTGCTGCCGACTGTGGGTTGACGCCGGCGGCAAGCATGCGCGCAATGGATGCACGATGTGCCGGATCGGCAAAAAATCCGTGGATACTCTCCGCCACAATGCCGCCAACATCTGGCAACTGGATAAGTTCCTCAGGGGTGGCTTGCATGATTGCTTCGAGTGATCGGTAATGATCGGCAAGCATCCGGGTTGTCGTTTTGCCGGTATTGGGAATGCCTAAAGCGTAGAGGAATGATGCCAAATCTCGAGATTTGCTCTGTTCCAACGCATCTAGCAAGTTCTGCGCTTTCTTCGTGCCGAATCGCTCGAGCGATACGAGATCCTGCAATGTCAGCTCATACAAATCAGACGGATCGCGCACGCCCCGCTCATCGTACAACTGCTCCGCCGACTTCTCGCTGAACGTCTCGATATCCATCGCATCGCGAGTGGCGAAGTGTGTTAACTTTCCTACAATTTGCGGCTTACATGCGAGCCGATTCGGACAGAACAGATGCGCCCCGCGTGCTTCAAGCGCACTGTGACATGCGGGACAATGCTCGGGCGGAACAATCGCCCCACCGCGGCCCGCGTCTTCGGCTAATCCGAGTATTTCAGGGATCACATCGTTCGCGCGGCGAATCACAACATTCTCACCGATCGCGTGGGTCAACCCTTTGCGCTCAATATCATCTGAATTGTTTAATGTGCAATTTTGGACGGTGACCCCGCCGATCTCAACCGGCTCCAAGAGCGCGAGCGGCGTCAGCTTCCCTGTCCGGCCGACGTTCCAGACGACGTCCTGTAACACCGTGGTCGTCTCTTCCGCCTCGAATTTGAAAGCGACCGCCCACCGCGGGAATTTGTCCGTGTACCCGAGTACTTCTCGCGTGCGTAAGTCATCGATTTTGATGACAGCACCGTCGATCAAATAATCGAATTGTTGTCGCTGCGCAGCCAATCTGCGCAGTTCTGCATTCACTAGCGCTATGGAATCGTAACGATGAATATACGGATTCACCTTAAACCGATGGGCTCGCAAGAAATCAATCATGGCCATATGCGTCGTGAATGGGCGCTCAGCAGATGTAAAGCCAACGTTATAGAAGAACGCATCGAGCTTCCGCTCGGCAGTGACCGCAGGGTTCAAATTCCGCAGCGCCCCGGCTGCCGCATTGCGCGCATTCTTCAGTGGCTCAACTGCGGTCTCATTGTATGCGGCAAGTACAGATCGATACATCAACCCTTCACCTTGCACTTCAAGGGTACCTTCATCATTAGGAATGCGCGCGGGAACCGAGCGAATCGTGCGGACTTGCGCCAAGATGCCTTCTCCAACAACCCCATTCCCGCGCGTCGCCGCTTGCACCAACTCGCCTGCTTCATATGTTAAATTCAACGTGAGACCGTCGAATTTCAACTCCAGCACGAATGCCGGCGAAGGCAATGGCGCATCCGGATGGTTAACGTTGTAATCATGGATCAACTTCAAGACACGGCCATGCCAAGCGATCACTTCCGCTTCCGTCTGCGCCTTATCGAGACTCCACAGCCGCGCACGATGGCGGTGGGGGGTAAACCCCTTAAGCACATCCCCGCCAACCCTGCGCGTTGGTGAATCCGACAACACTTCGCCCGTCTCGTGTTCGAGTGTTACAAGCCGATCGTACTTGCGATCATAGTCGGCATCATGCAACTCCGGCTTATCTAACGTGTAGTATAAGTAATTATGGTAGTTAATCTCATCGACGAGCTGACGCATGGCTTCTTTGGCTGTTGTCATGCGGACAAACCTCCTCCATTGGGTGCGTTCAGACTTTCGTGATCGGTGCGAAGCGAGCCAACAGCTTCTTCAGTCCTGTCGGAGCAGGGAACGCGATCGTCAACTCGCGATCGTCACCTTCCCCGCGCACCGTGACGACCGTGCCGATCCCCCAGCGGGCGTGCGACACTTTGTCGCCTGCGTTCAGCTCCACGCCTGCCGCACCCCCGCCGGTAAAATTGGCTACAGGCTGCACGCGCGGTACATTGTCGCCTGAGCGCGGTTGTCCCGTGGCGCCGGCGGCAACTGTACCTTTCACGCTACCGAAGCTTCGACTCTTTCCACTCCCCTCCCCTTGGTTCCAATCGTCGCCAAAGTTACGCCGCACCCCCCAGCTGGAACGAGCAGGTGTAACGATTTCCTTATAACGGTCAGGAATTTCATCAAGAAAGCGGGAAGGCGCATTGTTAGCAGATCGGCCGTACAATGTGCGGCTGGAGGCACATGTTAAATACAGCTCTTGCTCCGCGCGTGTAATCCCGACATAAGCAAGTCGGCGCTCTTCTTCCATTTCTTCGTTGTCGTTGATCGATCTGCTGTGTGGGAACACATTCTCTTCCACCCCCGCAATGAAGACGATGGGGAATTCCAGTCCCTTCGCACTGTGCATCGTCATCAAGACGACCGTGTCTTGTTCACCCGGTGCGGCATTGTCTTGCAATGTGTCAATGTCCGCAACGAGCGCGAGGTCGGTCAGGAATGAGACCAACGACTTGTCGTCATTGCGCTTCTCAAACTCCATCGTCACCGACAGCAACTCATCGATGTTCTCCAACCGCGACCGCGATTCAATTGAATTCTCGCGCATCAGCTCGAGCCGATACTCCGTCAATTCGAGCGTCTTCTCAGTTAATTCTGTGACGGATACATATTCAACCATGCGACTCAAGTTCGCAATGATGTCTTTGAAGGTGAGTAATGCACCGGCAGCCCGGGCAGGAATATCTACCTCATCAAGATGATCGAGCATGGCCATCATGGACACACTTTGTGCCTGAGCTGCATAAGCTAATTTTTCTAATGTTGCATCTCCGATCCCGCGCTTAGGTACGTTCACGATCCGTTGGAACGAGATGTCATCGCTTGGATTGGCAATTAATCGCAAATAAGCAAGAATATCTTTGATTTCCTTACGGTCGTAGAACTTGACCCCGCCGACAATCTGATAGGCGATGTCCGACTTGATGAACACTTCTTCAAT
>JBILCM010000139.1:0-3653 GCA_044353165.1 Paenibacillus sp. | reverse complement strand
GGGGCCGGAGGAGCCGGCGGCATGGAATACCCGACACTGATCACCGCTTGGGCGGCGGATACCGATCAAGCCGGTTCTGAACTTGAAAGTGTCGTTGTCCACGAGATCGGTCACCAATATTGGTACGGCATGGTCGCAAGCAACGAGTTCGAAGAAGCATGGCTAGACGAAGGTTTCACATCTTACGCTGAGGACAAAGTGATGGCGTCCGTGTTCGGACAGCAGGCCAGCACCGTGATAGAAGCAAGTTACATCACAAATCCAGCTCCATTGACCCACCTCGCTTGGGCGTACAACAATCATGATCATTATGCGGAGAACGTATACATCCGGGGGAAGTTGATCCTGCTGTCGATTGAGCGCGAGATCGGGTCGGATGTCATGCAACGTGTGCTAAACACCTACTTCATGCGGTGGAGATTCAACCATCCCACATCGACCGACTTCCAGCAAGTCTTAGAAGAAGTGACCGGGCGAAGTTGGGCCTCTTTCTTCGCGCAGTTCATCCACGGCGATCGCATGGTCGATCACGCGGTGGAGCACATCCAAGCAGAGCGAACAGGTGAACAGGGTGAAGGGTATGCATACAAGGTGCTATTGCGTGCACGGGGCGGAACCCGTGGACCGGTTCAAGTGCAAGCTACCTACACGGATGGCTCCCAGATGAACCTGCAATGGACTGGCAACACGTCCTCCGGTATCGTCCACCTCCCGCCGCGAATGGCTTCCTTGCGTTCCATCGAGCTGGATCCGCAGCAAGACATCATCCTGGAGCATCGACGATATAACAACTTCATGCTTACGGAAATCGATCACAAGATCGCAACACGGTGGAATATGAGCCTGACCAAAATCATCGAACTGTTGATCAGCCATCTGGCATGGTAATGGGGAAACCGAGAATTCAAGGAGGCACGCGTGATGTGGTCGTTCGCAAAACAAGGTTGGCACACCGCAAGAAACAGCCGTTATCTATTGTTGCTGCTTTTCGTTTACCAATTTCTCAGCGGATCATTGCTGTATTATGCGGTCAAATCGACAGTCGTCCCGATTCTCTACCGATATCCCGACGATACGATGGCCGATACCGCCGTACGACACTTCGTCATGGAGAGTCAATTCTACTTGATGAAGACAGATATGATCACACCGTATGTCTGGGGATTGGGCCTCTTTGTGTTATTGCGCATGCTGCTCACACCGATCATCAACAGCGGACTGTACCCCGCGATCATCCACCGAGACGGCGATTCACGCAAAGCGTTCTTCCGCGGCGTAAAGACTAACGCTAAGCCCTTCTCCATTCTTTATTTGTTGCAAAATGTCTTCATTGTCCCACCTTTGGTATGGCTTGGCTCGAAAGTATTCGCTGCCTTGATGGAATTAAACGATGATTTATCGGTGTTCCTCACGCTGTTGCCTTACATCTTCGGATGGTTTGTATATCAAGGACTCGTGAAGTTGGCCTTCATGTATATGAACTTTGGCGTAATTGACGGCATACGCAGTTCGAGCGCTGTGCGTCATTGGTTTCGACAGTCGTTCGGTTCGATCCGCCTTGCGCTGGTGATCGCTGCGATCGCGACGATGGTCGGCGTACTCATCACGACGGTGTCCTTGTTCTGGGCGGGCTTATTTGCGGTGATTCTACAATTGACGTACCCGCTGATTCGCACACTGTTCAAACTCTGGAGTATTAGCGCCCAAGCTCACCTGTGGACAGCATGCATTCGGAACAAGTGATGACATCGTAAAACACATGCTCACGGAGCAGGAATTTACCAGCCGCTGTCGAAATTCATTCCAACGTTTGTTTATGGAGTGAATATAATGATTCTCTTTGTTCATCGGAAAGATTTGCGCATAGAAGATCTGCATGCGTTCGATTATATCGCGAAACAAGCCACATCCAGCTTGCATGTCCTGATCCTTGACCCGATCATCTTGAAAAAAAATCGCCACCTCGAACATAGCGGCATCAACTTCTTGCGACATGCCGCTTTGTTGCGTCGTGAATACGAGCTTCGAAATTGTCGCCTACATATTCTCTATGGTGAACCTGCTTCTATAATAGAAGAGATATGTGGGCATCATTCAATCACAGAAATTGTATTTCACGCTGATTTCACACCGTATGCGATGCGCCGCGACAAAGACATACATACCCTTGCATCTATGCGCAACATAAAGATTACAGCGCTCCAAGAAGGAACGTTAGCGAACTTCTCGTTGATCGATCAGCTTGCCGGCCGCAAAGAACCTTTCAAGGTGTTTACACCTTTCTACCGCCGCTGGTCCGAATCGTTGGGTCACGGTATCGTCGACGAGTCCGTCACCTGTGTGTCCGATCTGCAAACCGCCGATCTGTCCGATGTCATACGAGAACGATTCCCCGTTCCCTTCGAACTGCCAGAATCCATTGCTGATTCGTATGATGCTATCGGCGAACAATTCCGTCACTTCTTGGACCATCGTCTGGAAGGATACATACAAACACGAGATGCCTATGCAATGGAGGATGGTACGAGCGGCGTCAGTCGACATATCAACACAGGGGCATTGTCCGTCAGACGCATTCATGCCATGTTACAAGCTTCCCCGCAAGCGGAGATGTGGAAGCGACAATTGGCTTGGCGTGAATTTTACATGTACCAAGCGATACGCAATCCGCACTTCTTCACCTATGAACGACAATTTGATCTTTCGGCATTGAGCGACCGTTACTTCCAAGCTTGGGCGCAAGGACAGACAGGCATTCCGATTATTGATGCGGCGATGCGTCAGCTCAATCTGACCGGCATGATGCCCAACCGGTTACGCATGGTGACAGCCATGTTCTTGACGAAAAATTTGCTGTGTCCGTTCACATTAGGTGAAATATGGTTTCGTTACAAACTTACGGATTATGACAATGCTCTCAATCGCGGGGGTTGGTTATGGAGTGCGTCGCTCGGCTTTGATGCCGCACCATATTTCCGCATTATGAATCCGGTATCGCAATCCGTTCGGTTCGATCCTGAAGGTCACTACATTCGCCGTTGGCTCCCAGAACTCGCGCATCTCAACAATCGTGATATTCATCAGCCACAACCGCATGCCATCGTAGATCTGAAAGCTTCCCGCGCACAAGCCATCGAAATTTATAAGCAGATCATCGCTTCGCAATCACCCGAACCGGTTGCATGAACGCATCGAGAGTCGGTGGTTGCGAGCTTATCCATTGTGTCCGTAACGATCGACGTGGAAGCCCTTCGTCATCGTCTTCAATTGAAATAGACTGCCCGCGAGCGGCTCCTTCTGCAGTTGCTCAGCACTCAGACCTATGCTGGCTGAAGTGATGTAGAGCACATCCATGTCCTTCCCACCGAAGGCACATGATGTGACTTGTGATACGGGCAATTCGATTTTTTGCACCACTTGACCGCTTTGCGGATCACAACGTAGTACACCCCAGCCGCCCCACATCGCAATCCACAAATACCCTTCAACGTCGATGGTCATGCCGTCTGGCACACCTGCATCCTCGGGGAACGTGATGAGCACCCGTCCGGCATCCATCGTGCCTTCAACGATGTTATAATTGTAAACTTTCACCTGGCGTGTGGGTGAATCAATGTAATACATCGTCTTGTTGTCTTCACTCCAAGCTAGAC
>JBILCM010000138.1:0-3662 GCA_044353165.1 Paenibacillus sp. | reverse complement strand
AATTTCCATCTCACTCATCCTCCCCAATCGTTAGAAGTATCGTCATGGTCACACCGACGACCGCAACATAAACACCGATATCAAAAAGAACCGCCGTATGAAAAGCTGTCTTTCCGAGCAACGGAAGTTGCACATAAGTATACACATGCTTCAGGAAAGGTACGCCGAACACGAACGATCCCGCACCAGTCAGGAGTGCAATCAATAAGCCTGTCGCCGTCAAGACACGGAAGTTGATCGGAATCATCTGACGGATCGTCCTGAGATCGAAAGCAATCGTCAACAACACAAGCGCAGAAGCCATCAACAACCCCCCGATAAAGCCTCCACCTGGATTGTTATGACCCGCAAACAACAGAAAGAGTGAAAATATAATAATGATCATAACGATGACTTTCACAGCGGTTCGAAGAATCACGTCATTCGTTCTCATGCGTGCTCTCCTTTCCACTGGACGTCTGGCGCAAGCGAATAAGAGAGAAAATACCCAACGCCGCGATGCCAAGCACCATAATTTCAAGTAACGTATCAAAGCCGCGGAAATCTACCAAGATGACGTTCACCACATTGTTGCCGCCGGCCGAGGCGTAGCTCTCTTGTAAATAATAATCGGAGATGGTCGGGAATAAACGGGTGTCCATGGCCGACAAGGCGATGCCGGTAATGACAGCGCCAACGCCAATCGATATGAGCACATGTGTCAGTCGCAATGGAAGTTTCTCCACCTCTTGTTTCAACTTCGGCAGATGGTAGAAACACAACAAGAACAGCACAACCGAGACCGTCTCCACGATAATCTGCGTTAAGGCGAGGTCCGGTGCACGAAAAATAACGAAGAACAACGACACCATGTAACCAACGACCCCTGCCAACACAATCATTCGTAAACGAGAACGTACGAATGGAATGGAAGCGGCAGCAAACAGCAACACAATGATCAGAATGACTTCATACAAGGCAATAGGCGCATATGCACCTTGGAAACCGCTCCAGTCAACCAAGCGAACGAGCATAAATCCGATCATAACAATGATAAGAACGAAGATATAGCTTAAATAATGTCGAATGGATCCTGTCATGTAACGAGTGGTCCATCTGTACGCATGTCGTTCAAGCGCTGATAATCCCCAATCATAGAGTGCGTTGAGGGTCAGTTTCTCAGGAAGAAGCTTGTACAAGTGGTGCCAACGATGTCGGAATCGGTATAACAGCGTGCCCACCCCGATCACGCCCGCTGTCATGAACAATTCAGGCGTCCAACCGTGCCACAACGAGATCTTGACGAGGAACTGCTCATCGGGTTGAAGCAGTCCTGGATAAATTGCCGAGAGAGCCGGTTCGATGAGCGTGTAAGCGACAAGATTCGGGAATAAGCCAAATACAATGACGAGACCCACAAGAATGGCAGGCGATATCAACAGTCCCAGCGGTGCTTCATGAGGACGTTGAGGCAACAACTCGGGTTGGAATTTCCCGGTGAACGTGCGGAAGACGAAGATCATGCTGTAGATGAAGGTGAACACACTGGCAACCCAAGCAACGATCGGCAACAACAGTGCCCAAGTCTGCATGTTGAAAATCTCCAGCTTTGTAGCATTCAACATCCCGGTGAAG
This sequence comes from Paenibacillus sp., assembly GCA_044353165.1. GTDB lineage: Bacteria > Bacillota > Bacilli > Paenibacillales > YIM-B00363 > JBILCM01. Next base: position 2,048 of record JBILCM010000138.1, on the reverse strand, counting down.
AACATTTCTTTGCTAAGAAACCCATTGAATGGCGGTATGCCCGCCATGGAGAACGTGCCGATGAGTGCGAAAGTGAACGTGATCGGCATCGATGCAAGTAATCCGCCCAGCTTGCGTATATCACGGGTTCCTGTCTCATGGTCGATAATGCCAGCTACCATGAACAACGCACCCTTGAACGTGGCATGATTGATGAGATGAAAGACGGCGGCCGTCATCGCAAGCACAACCAGTGGAACAGAGAAAGCCGAAGCCGGTCCCGATTGTGGATTGACGTAAAGCGCGGCGGACCCTACCCCCATAAGACACATGATCAAGCCCAATTGACTCACGGTAGAATAAGCAAGCAGTGCTTTCAAATCGGTCTGCTTCACGGCCGTGATTGAACCCCACAAGAGTGTAACTAGACCGAATGAAGTCACGATCCAAAACCATTCTGCCCCTCCTGCAAACACGGGCGTCAGTCGAGCGACCAAGTAAAGACCTGCTTTCACCATCGTGGCGGAATGCAAGTACGCACTTACCGGCGTAGGCGCTTCCATCGCATCCGGCAACCAGATGTGGAACGGAAACTGTGCAGATTTGGTGAAGGCGCCTAGCAATATGAGCAACATGGCCGGAATGAAAAGCTCATGTCCAGACAACAGTTCGGCTTGCGCAATCATGGATCTCACGCTGAATGTGCCCGTCATTACATACAACAGCACAATGCCAGCCAACATCGCCAATCCGCCAAATACCGTGATGAGCATCGATTTCTGGGCACCATAAAGCGAACGCTCCCTATTATACCAATAAGCGATCAGCATGAAGGAAGAAAGACTCGTCAACTCCCAAAAGCCATAGAGGACGATCAGATTGTCGGACAACACAACGCCCAACATTGCCCCCATGAACAAGAGCAAATACACATAAAAATGGTGAAGCGCTTCTTTCGTTCGGGATAAATAAAAGATGGAATACAGCACAACTAGTACGCCAATACCGCTAATGAGAAGTGAGAAGAGCATACTTAAACCGTCCAACTGGAGGGAAAAATCGATGCCTAACGATGGAATCCACGGGATCGAGGCTTGTATCATCTGCCCTTGTTGGAGAAGCGGAAGAAGTGAGAGCAAATAGGAGAAGAGCAAGATAGGCACCGGGAGAACGAACCAACCGGTATGGATGTGACGCACTTTTCTGAAGAAACCCGGTACCAATAATGTATAAAATAATGGAATGAGGACAACACCATGCAACAACGACAACGCTTAACCTCCAATCACCAGCACTCGAAATGTATATTGAATTCATAACCTATTTGGAGTTTAATCCACCTTGAATAAGCCTACATTAGATAATAGTCATTATGACACAATCAAGAGGATATTGCCATGTTGTTCCCAACGGGTACCTTGAGAATCGGGCGGTGTTGACATGCGTTGGAAGGTCGGGCTGGTTGTCGTAATCACCTGTTCCCTATTGATTTGCGGATGGTTTTTGGAGAGAACGATACGAATGAAACATTCGGCTCGTATACTGCAATCTCCACAAAATACACAAAAGGACGTTGCAAATGATGCAACGTCCCCTTCTGTCTTCAACCCGCGTGAATATGTTCGTATCATCAAAAAAAGCAATCAGAACAATTATGAGTCCCGTTAAACTTTACCTTAGCTCTCCAAATATTGTCTCGATATTGCGTCGCAGACGCATTAATGCATCCACAAAATGATCTGGTATTAAGCCCCTTTTGTCAGGTCCAACATCCAACAACAGGTTCGTGCCGCGGGAACGAGAAACCAGATACATCCCGAGCAACTCCTCATCACTTCTGGGTTGATCCCCTTCAACATAAAACCACTCGTGACCAATCGGATCACACACTTCACCTGGCATGTAATAGTTTTCCCCTTCAATTTGTCGCCATTTCTTGTGTCCCGTGTGACTGTTTGGTAAAAATCGCTCAATCGCGATAATATCCGTCGGCCATGCCTTCGCGACATCGAATTTCGATCCATCGCCAATCCCATGATTCATCATAATAATGGCCTTAGGTTGCCACT
>JBILCM010000137.1:0-3710 GCA_044353165.1 Paenibacillus sp. | reverse complement strand
ATGAGTGTCCATGGATGGTTGGAAAAACAGGCTTCCACCTATCGACCCGGCGCAACGGGACTCATTGCCTTGGATTGGTGGAACGGGAACCGATCTGTCCTGGTAGATACAGAATTGAGTGGACTATTGATTGGTTGTACGCTATCAACGAAACCCGAAGAAATTTATCGCGCTTTGTTGGAGGCAACCGCATTCGGTACCCGAAAAATTGTCGATGCCTTCCAAGATAACGGTGTCGAAGTGAATGAATTGTATGCTTGCGGTGGATTGCCTCAGAATAACCGATTGTTGATGCAAATTTATGCAGATGTTATGAACCGAGAAATTAAAATTGCCGATTCGAAACAAACCCCCGCGCTTGGTGCAGCCATGTTCGGCGCGGTCGCAGCCGGTTCAGCCAAAGGCGGTTATGACAACATCGTTGATGCTGCCAACAAGATGGCACGTGTGCGTAAAGAAACGTTCAGACCGATCCCCAAGCATGCTGAGGTCTATGAAAAACTTTACCGTGAGTACACAGCATTGCACGATTATTTTGGCCGAGGTGCGAATAATGTGATGAAACGGTTAAAAAGTATAAGGGATGAAAATCGGCATTCATGAAGGAGTGCACTACGACAATGAATATGAAACAGTACCATTATTGGTTTGTGACAGGAAGTCAACATTTGTATGGACCCGAAACATTGCAACAAGTAGAAAAACATTCTCGTCTCATCGCACAAGGATTTGATGAAGACCGCACAATTCCAGGACAAGTCGTATTCAAGCCTGTGCTCACCACACCAGATGCGATTGTTCAATTGCTCATGGAAGCGAATGCTGATGAAACTTGTGCAGGGGTTATCACTTGGATGCACACGTTCTCCCCTGCCAAAATGTGGATCGCTGGATTAAGCCAACTCCGCAAACCTATGCTCCACTTGCACACGCAATTCAATCGAGACATTCCATGGGATACCATTGACATGGACTTTATGAATTTAAATCAAGCAGCCCACGGAGATCGGGAGTATGGATTTATCAATACGCGAATGGGAATTACCCGTAAAGTTGTAGTTGGGTATTGGGAATCCGCTTCGGTACGAGAGCGAATCGGCAGTTGGATGAGAACCGCCTCCGCATTCACAGAGAGTAAGAATCTCAAGGTTGCACGATTTGGAGACAACATGCGTCAGGTGGCTGTCACAGAAGGCGACAAAGTGGAAGCGCAAATACGTTTTGGATGGTCCGTGAATGGATATGGTGTCGGTGATCTAGTTGCACGAATGAATGCAATCAGTGAATCGCAAGTCAATGCGTTGATGGATGAATATGCTGAACTTTATGACATTGTTCCAGCTGGACACCACAATGGTCCCGTGCGCGGTGCGATTGTGTATCAAGCACGAATAGAACTTGGGTTGCGCGCATTCCTTGAAGAAGGGAAATTTAGCGCTTTTACAACAACGTTCGAAGATTTGCATGGATTACAGCAACTTCCTGGGCTTGCCGTGCAACGCTTAATGGCATCAGGCTACGGTTTTGGTGGCGAAGGCGACTGGAAGACTGCGGCACTCGTCAGATTAACGAAACTTATGGCTGGCAATGTAGGTACGTCATTCATGGAAGATTACACGTATCACATGGAACCCGGGAATGAATTGGTCTTGGGAGCACATATGTTAGAAATTTGCCCTACCATTGCCGCAACACGCCCACGCATTGAGGTGCATCCACTCGGTATTGGCGGCAAGGGTGACCCCGCACGGCTAACATTCGATGGTCGTTCAGGTCAAGCTGTGAATGCTTCACTTATCGATCTTGGCCATCGGTTTCGCCTGCTGATCAACGCGGTCGATGCTGTACAACCGCAACAAGCGATGCCCAAACTTCCCGTTGCTCGTGTGCTTTGGAAGCCGCAGCCGTCGCTTAATGAATCCGCAGAAGCTTGGATCATCGCCGGAGGCGCGCATCACACGGTTTTCTCTTATAATGTCACCGCTGAACAATTGATCGATTGGGCAGAAATGACAGGCATCGAGTACGTCCTCATTGACAAACATACTCGACCTGAATCGATTCGTCACGACTTGCGAATCAGCGACTTAGCGTACCGTTTGCGTGTGTGAATGATCACACACGCTTTTCTTTTTTTTAAAATGAGTTATGGATTTACAATATTCTGAGGGTTCCCCATTATGTAAGCTTTCGTATTTTCAACCGCTATCTCGAGCAAACGTCTACGGGCTTCTGTCGCGGCCCAAGCAATATGGGGGGTCACAATGCAATTACGTGCGGATAATAGTGGATTGTCTGCCTTAGGAGGTTCAGTAGATAGCACATCAAGCCCTGCACCCGCAAGGCGTCCTTCGTTTAATGCGTTCGCAAGATCTTGTTCGACAATCAACTTTCCTCTTGCGGTGTTGATTAGGAAAGCGGTTCGTTTCATGAGATCTATCGTGTATTTGTTGATGATCCCTTCAGTCTGCTGGGTCAGAGGACAATGGAGACTGATCACATCCGAATCGGTGAACAATTCATCGAGTGGCACCCAGCGAAAACCAGGTATGTTCATTTCTCGTTCTGTTCTGCTGGAACCAATAACTCGCATGCCCAACGCTTGTGCGATGGTGCCTATCTTACCACCAATTCGCCCCATGCCAATAAGACCTAATGTCTTTCCAGACAATTGTATTAACGGTCCATTCCAGTAACACCAATCCGGACTCGATGACCATTCCCCTTCCCTAGTGGAATCGCTGTGAAGTCCAATCCGATGACACAACTCTAGCATGAGTGCTATTGTAAATTGAGCGACAGCTTCAGTACCGTAGGCAGGCACATTCGACACCATGATTTGCCGTTGCGATGCAGCGGCAACATCAATTACATCATAACCTGTTGCTAACACACCGATGTATCGAAGCTCAGGCAATTGAAGCAATGTTATCTCATGAATCGGGGTTTTGTTCGTAAGAATAATATGAGCACCTTGCGCACGCTCCACGATCAAATGTATAGGTGTTCGATCATATACGGTCAACTCCCCAAGTTGATGCAGTTGCTCCCAACTTAAGTCCCCGGGGTTTAATGTGTAACCGTCGAGTACAACGATTTTCAATGTGAATCCCCCTTGGTCAAATACCTACGTACTTTGCATCCCAAGCGGCCAAATCAATATCTGCCTCATAATCTATACCTTCGGTCTCGAATCCGAACAGTTTCATAAAATCTGAACGATATCCTATCAAATCACTGATTTCCATAATATTATCGGAATTGATCTCACGCCAACGCCTTGCGACTTCTGCCTGAATCGCGTCCTGCATTTCCCAATCATCCAAACGGATACGGCCACTATTATCAAGTCGATCATTACGGTTGTTATAAAGTCGTTGATCAAACAATCGGTACATCTGCTCAATGCATCCTTCATGATTACCATGTTCTTTCATCACTCTAAACAACAAAGATATATACAAAGGCACAACAGGAATCGCGGAACTTGACTGGGTCACAAGTGCTTTATTGACAGAAACAATGCCTTCGCCATTATATTTAGACAACTTTCCAGTCAATCGCTTGGCTGTGGCTTCGAGATGATCTTTCGCCCGACCGATCGTACCTTCCCGGTAAACGGCATGTGTGATTTCCGGACCAATGTATGAGTAAGCCACAGTCTTGACGCCATCTGCCAACACGCCAGCGGCATCCAGTTGTTCCAACCA
>JBILCM010000136.1:0-3711 GCA_044353165.1 Paenibacillus sp. | reverse complement strand
TCGAGATGTATATGAATGTGCCCGTCTCCGATCGGCTGTATCAAGAGCACCGAGCCATCTTCGAGGCGGTCGAGCGAGGGGATGCCGGGGAAGCGCAAGCGCGGATGAATGAGCATCTGCTTCATGTGGAGAGTCTATTGAAGCCGCATGTGTTCGGATGATCAAATTTTGAACATACGTGTGGCTGTGACGCGCTCAGAATGTTTATTCCATGCAACTTATTCAGTCGTCGGCGGCAGATGCGTGCTTATCATCCATCTGGCTCTTGCCTTGGAACAACGCACCCTCGGCAATGATCAACGCATGCGCTGAAGTATTTCCATACAGTTTGCCGGTGCCTAGAATCGAAATGACACCTTTCGTGCTCACGTTGCCATGGACAACACCGGCAATATAGACGTTGCGTCCGACAATATTCGAATGGACGCGTCCGCTCTCGCCGATCGTGACATCCCCGCCGCAATCGATGTCGCCGGTAAGCTGTCCCTCAATGCGCAAACTTGCTGTGGACTTGATATGGCCCTCGAATTGACTATTTTCGCCAATCAACGTGTCGGTGTGGTGGGGTTCCAATTTTTTCCCCTTAAACATGTGTTGCAAGGTGATCACTTCCTCGTTTTGAGATAAGGCTTCGGGTTCACCGGTACACCCTTCTTGTGCACCTCATAATGCAGATGATATCCCGTGCTTCGACCGGTCGAACCGAGCAGACCAATTTTCTCGCCTTTCTTCACGTTCTGCCCTTTTTTGACGAGTGTTTTGTTCAGGTGCATATACACCGTCTCATAAAGATTCCCGTGTTTGATGACGACATATCTCCCTTTGGCCCCTTCATATCCAGTCTCAGCGATGACACCTGCTGCCGCTGCAAAGATAGGATCGTTCCGGTTGCCGTCAAAATCGATGCCGCTATGAAATGCAATTCGCCGTGTGAATGGGTCGCGTCGGTATCCAAAGGTGGAACTGACGTTAGATGTGACGGTAGGAATGATGGAGGGTGTGATGCTCTCCGTATAGGCGCGTTGTTCCGCCTCTTCCAGCGCCTCACTTAATGTCCCCTGCAAGCGTTCAGCTTCGGAGTTCATTTCTATCAAAATGTCGTGCGTGGATTCAGACATGCGAAGCGTATCTTCTGTCGATAGCGGAAGGAATTGCCCGCCTTGTCCTGTGGGGATTTTTGCTGAGAGCACGCTGATCACGACTTTATTCTTATCATCACCTGGGGTATCCTGGGAATTCATCAAAGCTGAAGGTCTCTCCGCGCTCGGAGCGTTCGAAGCTTTCGGAGCGTTCGAAGCTTTCGGAGTGCTCGAAGCTTTCGGAGCGACGGATTTGCTACCTTTGGTCACGGTTGTCAGTTGTTGTTCCAATGCCTGCAGTTTTTTCATCTTCAAGGAGAGGTTGTCCGCTTCTTGTTTCATTCGAAGCACTTCTTCTTGCAGGAGCGTGATCTCCTCATCTTTGGAGGCGAGGGCTTGCATCTGACTTGAACGATCGGCGTGCCAATTTTCTTGCATCTTCACATTCACCTGATTCGTCTTGTGCGCTGTAATACCGAGCGTCGAGATCCCAAACAGCAATCCACAGACAAACACGGGCATGGCAATGACCCAAACGAGGGGGATTTTCAATTGTTTGACTTTGGTGCTGGCATCCGGAATCACTACGAACGTGATTTGTTTCTTTAGCCATTGACGAACGAAGACCGCGGAGATGTTCATCACACCGACAAATAAAGCCCAAACATACAAAATCCATCGCCACAGCAATGACCATCGCACGGACGTTTCTTGTATGATCTTTTTCGCCATATTCTTGTAATCACGTGACTTCATAGTTCCACCTTGGGAATCCACCTTGGGATTGTTCTTGAGGTACATATTCGCCAAAATGTGATGAATTCCTGCAAAAAGGAAAAAAATAGCTGATTTAAACCACGAAAAGCAGGATTTTTGCCGCAAGAAGAGAATTTATCGAACGCTGACTGTCGGAATCCATAGGTGTATGGTTGGGTACAATCCATGGAATACTACATGTTATGCCCCGAGGAGGTGACGTACGCATGATGTGGCTGAGTTTCGCGCTCATATTGTTTATTTTCCAAATGGCCACGATTTTACTTGCGGAATTTCGACGTCCCTCCAAAGGCATTGCGTGGTTATTCATTCTGTTCATGTTCCCGTTGATCGGATTTCTCATGTACTATTTCTTGGCGCAAGATTATCGTCAACGCTCCAAAGTTCGCCGACGCGGATTGGCTCTGCAGGAGCAAGCGCAGCGTTGGTCATTGCCGCAAGGCAACGTGTTAGAGACTGCGGATCTTCTAGTTGATCCCCTCTTACAACCACAAAAACGTCTGATCGGCTTACTGCAAAGCTTCCCCGATGCGAATATTACAGGCCATAATGATGTGTTGTTGATGTCATCTGCGGCAGAAGCGTATGAACGCATGCTTCGCGAAATCGAGTTGGCCGAACATCACGTTCATCTCTTGTACTACATCTGGAACGACGATGAAATTGGCCGCACGTATCAGCAGTTGTTGATGCGCAAGGCGCGCGAGGGTGTGGAGATCCGAATTATCCACGATGGGATTGGTACATATACGACATCGAATGCGTTCTGGGATGAGTTGCGGGCAGCCGGAGCCCAAGTGCACTGTTTCTTGCCGGTGTTTATCGCTTTCTTTGACAAAAGGATCAATTATCGCAATCATCGCAAAATCACCGTGATCGACGGTAAAATCGGGTATATCGGCGGAGCGAATATTGGCGATGAGTATTTAGGAAAAAACAAAAAGTTAGGCTTTTGGCGAGACACATGCGTTCGATTGCAGGGCGATTCCGTCTACGAGTTACAGCGAAGTTTCCTGAGGGATTGGCAATTTGTGTCGGGTCAACAATCGGGCGACATACCGAAGCTGTTCCCTTCACATTCGGTTACAACTGCAGGACGTGTGCAGATTGTGCCAAGCGGACCGGATACAGACTGGGACTCCATCTTAGAAATGTTCTTCGCGGCATTCGTCTCAGCGAATGAGCGAATTTACATTACGACCCCTTATTTTATCCCGGATCGCAGCATTCTGATGGCATTGGTGACAGCGGCTTTATCCGGTGTTGATGTGCGCATCGTGATCCCCGGTGTAGCGGATTCACGCATTCCGATGTGGGCGTCGCTATCTTATATTGAAGAAATGCTTCAAGCAGGCATTCGCGTCTATCGCTACAACAAAGGCTTCATGCATGCCAAAACGGTTGTCGTTGACCAACATTTTGCTTCCATTGGCACGGCTAACCTCGATCTGCGCAGTTTCTACAGCAATTTCGAAATTAACGCAGCTTTCTTGGATGCGGAAGTGGTGAATCGTTTGGCCGAAGATATTTTGCGGGATGTTAGCGATAGTTCGGAAGTGAACCTCGGCACGTTCATCACCCGATCTCGGCTGAGTAAAGTTCAAGAGGCCGTTGGGCACTTGTTTGCACCGCTGTTGTAAATTACGTTCGGAAGCAGGCGGTACAATGGATGAGTTTGGATTAATTCGATTGTTGACTTCAAGGGAAAAAATTACAGATGCAAAGAAGTCGCCTCCCGGCGTCATCGTCGGCATCGGCGATGATGCGGCGGTCGTCGAGCCGAATCCAGGCAGGCAGCTCGTCATGACGTGCGATACGATGGTGGAAACCGTCCATTATTTGCCATGGACGATGG
>JBILCM010000020.1:0-36660 GCA_044353165.1 Paenibacillus sp. | reverse complement strand
TATGCCGGGCATGACTGGCCTGGAGCTGATCCAACATACAATCCATCTTTGGCCCCGATGTAAGTTTATTTTCTTAACGGGTTACGATGATTTTGATTTTATTCAGTCCGCACTTCGCTATGGAACGCACGATTATTTGTTGAAGATTGAGCCCCGCGAACGCATTCTCGAAGCGGTCCATAAAGCTGTTGAACACATCGAGAATGAAGTTCATATGAAAGAAGTACTACTCAAAGCTCGCTCTGACGCCCAGAAAGCGCTCTCTCTCCTTAGAGAAAAATATTTATTGCGCATCATCGATCAGGAGATCGAATGGCATCAGATGTCTCCATCGCAGTTCTCAGAATTGGGGATTCCGCTTGCATTGGCTGATCCGGTTTATCTGTTTATCGCTAGGATCGACAAAGTGCCGGAGCGTTACAACATGCAAGACCGCCATATGTTACAATATGCGATCTGTAATATTACCGAGGAGTTGCTTGGCTCCAACGTCCTATTCACATTCTGCAAAGCCAATGACCGGGACATGATCTGGTTTTTGCAAAATCGCACCCCACAACTTGAATCGAGTTCCATCTTTATTCGTGAAGTCATTGTGGATATCCAGAAAGCTTGCCAACAATTTTTAGAGACGTCGATCACCGTTGCCCTGAGTACCGATCCATTACCTTGGGAATCATGCGGCAACACCTATGGACAACTGCGTTCCCTGCTCCAGCGTGGAATGGGTTTACAATCTGAATTTTTGACGTACTCGCCAAGTTCAGATGTGAATGCAGGAGATAACGCCCTGCCTTTCACCCGGATTACAAATTTACTGAAACAATGTTCTAACGGCCTGGAGATGGGAGACATTCATTTTTTTGAGTTCCATCTCAATAGTTTATTGAACCTGATCGATCCATTTGAATTTCACCCCCATGGGGAAACGTTATTTCTCGAAGTGAAATTTCATCTCACTGCGCTTTTTTTCACCCAATTGAACCGGCATGGGAATGCTCAAGTGGAACAATTACAACTCAAAACGGAACTCGTGGCTTTATCCTCTTCAGCCACTTCTTGGACGAGAACAAAACAAAGAATTCAAGACATCACAAGAATGTTGTTCCAAACGAACGAAAATCAAAAGAATGAACGCATCAAAAAAATCATCAAAGATATTCAGGAGTATATTCAAGCGAACTTGAGTGGCGATCTTTCACTCGTGAAACTTGCGGATGTTGTTTTTATCAATCCAGCCTATTTATCAAGGTTGTATAAGGAACTCACGGGGATGAACATCACGGAGTATATTCGAGAGGCGCGATTGCAGAAAGTGTGTGAACTTCTGCAACAAACCCATCTGAAAATTCATGAAATTGCCACGCTGACAGGCTTTGATTCTCCCCAGTATATGGCTCGTATCTTTCGCATACGATTTAACTTGACACCGCAGGAGTATAAGAATAGGACTTAATAATAAATGAGCGAAGGGGCCGTCCGTCAATGACAGCCCCTTCACTCATATCACTTTCTTATTTCATCAATATCGGGTCACCACTAAGTTTGGGAAGCGCATGCGGTCGCACCAGTGCCCCGCCGTTCTCATATGACTCGATCACAGCATACGTGTACTCCAACACAGCCAGCGCGTCACGGCCGGAAGCACGGATATGCTCGCGCGGTACCTTGTTGGTCATGTCCTCAAGGAAGGCGTGTAACCTGTAATTGAATGTCTTATTGAAATCCGTTGTACCGTAATCCGTCACTTCCGCTTCCGGTTGTTCACTGATGACCGGGATGCCCTTGCTTGCCTTCCAGTAGGTGACTTTCTCTACGCAGTTCTCGATACAGACCGTACCGCGACTTCCTGCGAGTTCAAAGCTCCACCAACCGCCCAATCCATACACCGCATCGCCCCGCTGGCTTAAGAGATGGCCGACACCTCCGTTGGCAAAACGGACATTGATGCTGCTGATCGATAACATCACATCATTCGCATGTTTGCGAAAACCCGCTTGCGTGGTGAACGTCTGCACATGCGTGATATCGCCGCAGAAGTGACGCATTACACTGAATGGATGAGTTAAGAACGCTTTCAGATGAAAATAAGGATATCCTTTGATTTTTGGAGACTTGGCTAGCGCGTAGTTTTCCTCGCCGCCGTTAAAACCCATTCTGTGCAGACAATACAATATTTCTCCGATGTCTCCATTATCAACGTATTGCTTCGCTTTCTCAGCAGGGGGACTGAAGTAATGGTTCAAGTTACAGCCGAGGTACACATTCTTCTTCGCAGCGAACGCAACCATCTCGCGCGCTTCGAGAATATCGCTTGAGATTGGCTTCTCGACAAGGACATGCTTCCCATATTCGATTGCCTGCATCGCGGGCTCATAGTGCCAGCTGCCATTCTCTGCTCCGCCCGTAGTCACATCAACCAGATCCAGATCGGGTTCATGCTCGATCATGTCTTTCAAACTGTAATACGCTTTGACACCATACTTCTCCGCTGCAGCATCTGCGCGCTCTTTCACAACGTCACATACAGCAACGAGTTGTGCCAAAGCATCATCCTTGTAACACTGCGCATGGTGATTCCCAATGCCGTTCATGCCAACGATCCCGATTTTAATAGGCATACGTTCAGATCCACCTCTCGTGATATAAAGTTCTTTGCTTGTATCATAGCGAATCGATGCATTAAAATCATAGTCGATTTGGACAACATACATGGTGAACTGGCATGCTATAATGTGGGATAGCACGAAAAATCACATTCCGTGACGATTTGGAGGACACCACGTGACAACAGATCGAATCGAAATCACCTTGTCCGAAATCAATCCCGTCATCTTGCGCAGCGCAAGAAATGTGTTAGAACCGGGTCTGAATACGGGTATTCGGATGATCCCCCATTATCAGCTTCAATATATTCAAGAGGGCACCGGTCAGATCACAGTAGCGGGGATTGATTATCAAGTCAGCAAAGGCATGATGTGTACGTGGGGACCGGGTATCGAGCACCGAATTGTCTCGGATGTGAGAAACCCACTCATTATTCTTGGCGCACAGTTACATTTGCACCATTCGCTTAAGGAGGTTCATTTTACCAATTTTTCGACGTTTCCTCCCATGTTCGTTGTCCAGGCCCAAGCTCGGATTGAATCGCTCTTGTTGGAATTAGCTCGAGAATATGCGAATCAACGCATCTATTGGGAAGCTGTAACAAGTTCGATCGCCAGAACGTTGTTACTCACCTTGGCTCGCCAAATTGCCTTACACGAGAACCACCCCCGCGCCCACTGGCAGACCGCAGAGCAGATCATTCAATTTATTCACGAGCATTACAAAGAAACGCTGACAAACCAGGAAATCGCGAATCGGTTTCATTTTCACCCATCGACGGTAAACAAACTGGTGGTTGAGGCAACAGGGCTCTCATTGCACCAGTATATTGTCAATCTGCGCATTAATCACGCCGTTGAACTCTTACATTCCACGTCGATGCGGATGAATGAAATTGCCGCTGCTGTCGGATACCCAAGCGTCCATTACTTTTCTAGAATTTTCAAACGCAAGATGGGCGTCCCGCCTACTCGCCTAAAATAACGTCAAAAAGATAAAACACCGCTCATTTTGTCTAAATGTTTCCACAAGTAACTTCATTATAATGAGGGAAAATGGCTACGGAGGACACCAAGATGCAGCAAAAAAACATACTCTTCTTATTCACAGACCAACAACGTCACGACACCATCGAAGCTTTGGGCAATCCGATCATCAAAACACCGACGCTCAATCGGTTGGTTGAGAACGGTATTGCGTTCACCCGAGCGTATAGTCCATGTCCCGTCTGTATCCCTGCGCGATATTCTTTACTCACGGGATTACTCCCGCACCGAAGCAATTGTGTGATAAACGAACGTATGCCTGAGGGCAATAAGAGTTTTATGGAGCTTTTATCTGAAAACGGATACCAGACGCACGGTGTGGGCAAGATGCATTTCAATTTCCCGGGAAAGCCGAATACCGAATTGTGGGGTTTTGAATCACGAGATGTGAGTGAAGAGGGCGGCGGACGTGATGACTTCAAGTTATTCCTCGAAAACAACGGTTACGAACATGTCCATGATCCACACGGTGTACGAAGCGATTATTATTACATCCCGCAACCTTCACAATTGCCGGAACGTCTGCATCATACGACGTGGGTCGCAGATCGGAGCATTGATTTCCTAGAGCGTCGCGATCCATCTCGTCCGTTCATGTTAATGGCAAGTTTCATCAAACCGCATCCGCCGTTCGAGACGCCAACCCCTTGGAACAAGCTGTATCGCGGACCGGAGATGCCATTGCCGAAGCGACCTCAAGACAGTGATGGACTGATTTCATACTGGAACCGGTTCCAAAACCGCTACAAATACCGTGATCAAGGTGTGGATGACAACTTGATGCGTGTAATGAAGGCAGCTTATTACAGTTCCATCTCATTCATCGATTACCAGATTGGACGCTTGCTCGCTTATATGGAAGCACACAATTTAATGGACAATACGCTGATCGCGTTTTCTTCGGATCATGGCGAGATGCTGGGGGATTACAATTGTGTGGGAAAACGCAATTTCCTCGATTCAGGTGCGCGTGTGCCGATGATCGTTGTCGATCCGCAAGGTTTGCGCGGGGTGCGTTGTCCGAAGCCTGTCTCGCTTGTTGATATCATGCCAACGTTCTTACAGGCGGCCGGCATTACAACGGACATCAACTTAAGTGGAACGAGCTTGCTGGACATTGCGAGCGGTGCCGCGGAGCGTGAATGGATTGCATGCCAATATCAACGTAATGAGTATGGGATGTATATGGCCGTGAGTGAACGGTTCAAATATATTTATTCTGCACCGGATGACAAAGAATGGTTATTCGATCTGCATGTTGATCCTGAGGAAACGAGAAATCGCGCCTACAACCCGATGTATTTGGAGATCACCCGTGGCATGAAGGCGGACTTGATTCGGTACTATCAAGGAGAGGGATACACCGCACCATTCGATGGAGACGATTGGTTGCGTCATCCGAAGCAGTCGATCCCCGAAGATCCGGACGCGATGCTCCTCTTCCAAGATACACCCGCGAGCATCCCGAACATCCCGGGTTATGAGCGAGACATCCGAAGATTGCATGCGAAGACGAAATTCCATGTGGGGTTTTAACAATATAGCACGTGAATGATTTTCGCTATTTATGCACAAACGGCACTTGAGATGACCCCGTTAACGGGTGGGGGTGTAGTGAGTTCGTCATTACACTCCCTTTGTAATCAAAGCACCCCCATGCATCTCATGTGGTAATTTACCGCACCGTCAATTGGATATAACGGCTACGGTTCGAATGTAAAGCTCTTCAAACTGAACAATCTCCCTTTACGCCCCCTGAAGATGAGATACACTGCATGTACGCCAGCCGTTTTTGAAATGGAGCATTCTGAATTTCTCCAGTCTTCCCAACCAACCGTTCGTTCCACCACACATGTTCCGAGAATCGGGCCATCCCAACTGTCGATTCGTATCTCGATCTTTCCCCCATACGTTAGACTGGCGGTATTGGCTACAAAACGATTCATTCCTTCACCGAAATCAATATATTTATATGCCGCCCAATTGCCGTTCTCGATATACGATAAAAACTCCCCACATTCTAATGCTTCAGTGGATGCTAATGGTTCCGTTCGAACCTTACCCGAGAGAAGACACGCGCGATAAGCTTCAATTTCAGAGCATGCATCCAATGGACCCGACACGCCTTGTGTCGTCATCTCGACTTCTTCAATAGAACCATCAGCTAAAAAATGTATTGGCTCTATACATACTCTTCGACTGTACTTGCTTGCCTGTGAGGATCTATGGTAAAACAAGTACCACTGCCCTCCGAATTCAGCAATAGACCCATGGTTGTTCCAAGTTTCTAAATCACAACCGTCGTTGTCGATAATAATGCCGCGTTTTGTATATGGCCCGAGCGGAGATGAGCTTGTCGCATAAGCAAGACAGGTCGCTTTTCCCCTGCTCGTATCGGTGTACAACATGTAGTAGATTCCATTATTTTTGCGGATGGATGCTCCCTCATGGAAGCCATGTTCCGTTTCATTCAGGAGACTCCGATCTAATGTTGAGACATCAATCGACTTCATATCAGAGTTTAGCCGCGCACCACGAAGATGATGCTGTCCCCAAAACAAATACACCGAACCGTCATCATCGTTCAATACTGCAGGATCTATACTATCTCCATGCGCTCCTTCTACTTGAACCGCAGAGGTAAATGGACCCTCGGGAAAGCGACTAACCGCAACCCCCTCTCCTTTATTAGACAGGCAAAAATACAAATAATACATCCCATCCTTATAAATACAGTCCGGCGCATATAGCGAGACATCTTCATCCAACCATGAAATCTGGTCTGTAGTAAAGCTGATACCGTGATCGATCCATTCAATTAAATTATCAGAGGAAAAAACCCGATATTCCTTGCTACAATAACTTGTATTTCCACTAATATCATAGGATCCATAAATATATATTCGACCATCATTCCATTGACGTGCTTCCGCATCTGGCACAAAATCTCGAGTTAATAAAATAGGATTCATATCTGTATCCTCCACATCTGTAGACGAAATTTATCATTTTATAACATTATGCATTTAGCCCACAACTTCAATTACATAGCTGAATTCCCCGCCTAACCCAACAGGTTAGGTGAAAAAGAAGCACAGAACACGGTTGTCAACAGACCCTTGCGCAGAAAATTCCATGCATCCGTATTGCTGAGACCAATACGGCTCTTACCATTAAAATTAGGTAGCAACACAATTCCCCATGGTTTCTTTGAACAAGATGAGCCGTTTTACTTAATCCTGTTTCGGAACGCGAAAATAATGAAATTCCCCCGAAATCAGAAATTTTCTTTCGCCATGCAATATATACGATCTTTGATCCCACGTGATCTGATTCATACTGAACCTCCCACCTAAGTCATGATCGACAGTTGTTCTTCCTTAACTTCGAAACGCAGCGGCATGTCATCGTAAAACCGTCCGATCTCTTCAATCATCCATGTGCCAATTCGCCGCCGAGAATCTGGATTGACACCAGCCAGATGTGGCCTGACAAGAACATTTTCCATGTTTCTGAATGGATGATCTTCTCTGATCGGTTCGACTGAAACGACGTCGAGACCAGCATAGAATCTTTTCTTCGCCAGTTCCATGATCAACGCTTCCTCATCGATCAAGTCACCTCGCGAAGTATTGATGAGAATAGCACCGTCGCGCATCATGGCAAGCTCACGACGCCCAATCATATGATACGTCTCCGGCACCATCGCCGCATGCAATGTAACGATATCCGATGCAGATATCAATTCATGAAGTCCCCTAAGCTCAACACCAAGTGAGAATGCAGTTTCTTCTGTGATGAAGGGATCATAACCAAGTAATCGAACACCAAATGGTTGAAGCATCTTGATAACCTCGCGTGCTACCATGCCTAGACCGACAAGACCGACCGTTCTCCCGCGTAATTCATAAGTCTCATAATGAAAACCCTGAGGTAGTCCTCCGGCCTGAATCTGTTGATAGACAGGAATAATCCGATGTCCAATTGCCAGAATCAAGGCCAATACAGATTCACCAACTGAGACCCCAATTGCAAAATTGCTGTTTAACACACGAATGCCACGTTTGTATACTGCGTCCGTGGACAAAATGGGTTTGATCGCACCTGCCATATGAGCAATGAGTTGCAATTGATCAGCTTCATCAAGAACAGCATCCGTCAATCGTTGACTTCCCCATGTTGTAATAACTGCATGCTTACCACGAATACGTTCTTTCAATTCATCTTGGGTGAACGGACGGTCATAAGGGTTCCACTCGACTTCACCCAGTCGCATCAAGGCCTTCTTGCCCGCTTCATCGAGAAATAATGAAACTTTATCATTAGGAATTTGAACCAACAGATTTCTCGCCATTCTTCCAAGCTCCCTTCCTGTTTCCTACCGTCCCAAGTTGCTTTCGTTCAATAAGGATTGAGCAAGTATGATTTCTGCGGCTTCCATTGTTTTTAAAGCATCCCCAAAATGAGATGAAGGGAGTGTTCCGGATTTCAAACAATCGACAAATTCCCGATGCTTGGCTTGATACCCACCATATATGTAATTCTCGGTGCTGCCTGCCAGTTCCTGAGCGTCGTATTCGATGCCCTCCGCCGGGCCATAATGAAATTTAGTGTTGGCATCAGCTTTGTATATATATCCCTTCCCCTCAAGCTCTGCTATTGCACATATGTTAGGTGCATGGATTTCCGAGGAAAAAATACGTCGTCCGCTTATCTCATTATTGACAAGGAACCCGGTTGCTCCATTGTCAAAGTGAAAAGTCGCCGAAATAAAATTGATGTTTGGTACATGAACGCGCTTTGTAATGCTCTCAATTTTGACGATATTCCCACCGCAAATCCAACGTAGTACGTCGATTGCATGAATACAATTATCCAGCATTTTATCTCTTGCATCGAGAAATGGACCCGAATCAGGCTTGTTGAAATTACACACTGCATGAACGATCGGGCCCTGTTTTTTACATTCTTCCAACAATAATTGATACATGGGAGAATTACGTCTTTGAAAACTTACCTGCGTGATGCATTGATGTTGATCAGCAAGATAAGCCAAAGAGCGAGCCTGGTGTAAATTTACCCCAAGTGGTTTTTCCGTATAAAGGTTCAAACCTTGCTGAAGGCACCATACCCAAACGTCATATAGCATATGTGGCTGTCCCAATACGTATATCGCATCCGGGTTCATTTCCCGAACCATCTGTTGGTAATCAGAATATCTATTTGTTATTCCATATTTGTCTGCGGTTTGGTTGAGAGCTGTTGGATTAATGTCGCATATTCCTACAATATCAACGTCATGTAAAGACACTAAGGAGGGATAATGCACGGCATTCGCCATTTTCCCGGCTCCCACAACGGCTACCCGAATCTTATCGCTATTTACTTTACTCATGGTCATTCACCTCATCAATATATTCGTCTTCTGGGTCGAATGGGGGGTATACGACATTGATAATTTCCAAATCCCCGATGGCCCGATGCCTGACTCCAGGCGGGATCATAATGGTGCTTCCCTCAGAAATCGGAAATAAATGACCGTCTAGATAAATTTCTCCCTGTCCACGAATTACATAGTAGATCTCCGTTTGTTTTTTATGGTAATGAATTTCACTGTCTTTCTTTATCAGAACTGAATGTACACTCACTGGTGCTCCGTCCAAGGCTGTAATGATCCGCGTCGCCGATCCACAGGGGCAAGGTGTCGGTATGACATCTGATTTTTGCTTGATTACATAAGGAATAGTTGTCATTGCTTTTCAAATCCTTCCGTTAGCTTTTAGTACTTCCATATATGCAACAAAATCCTTGAAGGCTTCTTCCGGTTCAGGTAGCTCTGGATGCCAATATTTTTCCCATTCAAGGGTGTAGCTTCCGGTATAATTTCCTTGTCTCAGCGCAACATAGGCTTCTTGTAAGGGGATATCTCCCTTGCCCATGAAGCAATATTCATATCCCTCTCTTGCAGATGGTTGCAATGACGAATCCTTCCAATGTGTGTTGATAATTCTTGAGCCCAGAGCATTCCATGTATCTCTGGGACTTTCCCCACCCAACCGATAAGTGTGATGAATATCCCATAGAATTCCTACGAGGTTCGGATCCGTATCATCGAGAATAGGGAGTATATGAGTGGAATGAACCCAATCATCATGCGTTTCTATTAATAATTGAACCTGGTGATTGGAAGCCATCACACTTAAATCAATCAAATTTCTTTTTATATGATCTATCGCTTCCAGTCGTGATAAGCTTCCGAGCTTCCCGCCAAAAACTCGAACTTTGGAGGTTCCAAACATATCGCAAAGCTGCAAATAATTCGCCAACTCTTCTTTTGATTTCGATAATTCTGCTGTATTAGTTAAATGGATAGAGCTAGAGAAACATGTGATTGGGACTCCAGCCTCATCAAACATCGATCGGGTTTCCTTGGCTCCCTGCGAAAACTCGTACAGATTGTAGAGATTCAACTCTCTCTTGTATCCACGAAACTCAACACCCATCAGACCGTATTTCTGAGCTGAAGAAATGATTTGTTTAAAATCCCAAGATGGGCAGCTTAATGTATTGAATCCCATTTTCATTGATGTGATCTCCTCATTTGCATTCATTATCTCATTATCCTTTAATTCCGCCGATCATTACGCCCTTAACAAAATGTCTTTGAAGAAAGGGATAGACAAATAGGATTGGTAATGTTGCTACAATAATTGTTGCGTATTTAATCGTTTCTCCAACTGGTATTTGATCACCCTGACTCACGTTTTGTAACATTGAGCTTGTGTCATTGGCAATCAGAATATCCCGAAGAATCAGTTGCATAGGAAACAAATCTCTGTTTTGCAAAAACATAATTGCATGAAACCACGCATTCCAATGGTACACACCGTAAAACAATAACAGTACAGATAAAACAGGCATGGAAAGCGGCAAAACAATTCTGAACAATTTGGTCATTTCAGATGCACCGTCTATACTGGCCGCCTCATCCAGATCCACTGGGATGTTTTGGAAAGAGGTTCGTAATATAATCAGGTTAAAAGCGCTAACAGCTACGGGCAGAATTAACGCTAATCGAGTATCCATAATACCCAAATTTTGAATCAGAATATAAAGTGGAATCAAACCTCCTTGAAAAAACATAGTGAATACAATCATAAACATAACTGGTGTTGCCCACATCACATCCCTGCGCGATAGCGCATACGCTCCAAAAGCAGTCAATAACATGTTGATGGCTGTGCCTACAAAGACATAAAAAATCGTATTTAAATAGCCTGTTGCAAATAAAGGATTTTCAAAAACACGCTTGTATGCCTCCACGTTAAACCCTTGGGGAAAAAGTAATAATCCCCGATGTTGAGTAACTAATACAGGATCGCTTAATGAAGCGAACAGAACGAATAGCAACGGATATAAAGACACCACACAAAGAATGACCATAAATGTGATATTACAAATTTCAAACAGGCGCTCACCCAGAGTTTGTTTCATTAACATAGCAAATTACCCCTTACCATAGTTTTCCTTCTCCAGTTCTGCGCGCCAAGCTATTAGCCATAATTAACAGGATAAAACTGATTACTGAATTAAATAGACCTACAGCAGCACTGAAACTATAGTCAGCATTTAATATTCCTCGACGATAAACGTAAGTCCCAATAACGTCTGCTGTCGAATATGTTGCCGGATTGTACATCAACAATATTTTTTCTTCACCTACGGTCATAAAGCGTCCGATAAACAAAATCAATAAAATGATAGTAATTGGCATAACACCAGGCAATGTAATATGCATGGTTTGCTTCCATTTTCCAGCTCCATCTATTTTTGCCGCTTCATACAAAGACGGATCTATTGCAGAAATGGCAGCCAAAAAAATTATTGAACTCCAGCCGACATTTTGCCAAATATCTGAACCCACGAAAAGTGTCCTAAACCAAGCTGCTTCTCTCATAAATGTAATGGGCTCAACCCCAAAATAAGAAGTCAATTGATTAATGAGACCATCTTTGGCTAGAAAGTCAACCATAATTCCAACCAACACAACAAGTGAAATAAAATGTGGCAAATAGGTAATGGTTTGAACTGTTCTTTTAAACGCAGATTGTCTGATTTCATTCAACAGCAGCGCCAAGATTAAACCGGCCGGAAAAGCAAAAATCATTTGATAAAAACTAATTAAAAGTGTGTTTGTTAGCACCCTTGCAAAATAAAAACTATCAAAAAAATCTTGGAAGTGATCGAAACCAATCCAGGGACTCTCTAGAAAACCGCGAGAGGGCGAAAAGTCCTTGAATGCAATTTGCAACCCATACATCGGACCATAATGAAAAATTAAGAAATACAATATTACAGGAAGTAGCATTAAATAAATCACTTTGTTTTTTTTAAAGTCCTTGATGACTCTTTGTTTTATAGGCATTGTATGACCCTCTCTATCAAAGATCTGGGATGAATTAAGGTAAACATGTCGAGGCATAGGCCTCGACATGCACGTTTGATCTTTAACAATCTTTATTTCCTCGACAGATAACGATCAAGCGCAGCCTGCTGAATCTTAACAGCACGTTCAATGTTCATCGCTTGAATTGTGTAAACAAACGTGTCAAATTTTTCTAAGGGTTCAACACCCATTATGAACTTGACGACCATTTCATCCCAATACGTACGAACATCATTCATAATTGAAGAAAATCTCGCATTCTCTTCAGCAGTCATCAGGATCAATGGCATCTGGATGTCATTCTTCGCCATACTCCAGTATTTCAATGCTTGTTGCTGTTCTGGCAATCTGAAAAATTGTTCATGTATTCTCCAATCTGCAATGAAGGGGCCTTGATTCGTTCCCCTTGTATGGATAGCCAATTGGACTGCCATAGATTTTCCGCCGGGATCTTTAGTGATTAAATCGGTGTATTTGGGATACCCATTAACCCAATTGTAGGTCAATCCTTCTTTACCGAACATGTGAATATTGTTTCCTTGTTCGCCATATGCAAGATCGAGCCACTTCATAATTTGTTCCGGATTTTTAGCTTTCGTAGTTATCGCTGCGGAATTTGCGAGTGCATAAGTGAAGCTCTTTGCCGCGAGTGGCGCTAATTCCCCTTTTTTCAAGCTAGGCCATGGGGCTCCTGTAAATTCAAAGTTAGGCTGTTTGGGTCTTACCAAATCCGTATATCTACCCATTCCACCACCTGCATTTGCAAACAAACCACCAAGAATGTTGTTTGTGACATTCGCATCTCTTAGTTTGCCGTCAACTACTGCAAAATCAGGATCAATCCATTTATTTTTATACCATTTGTTCATAGTCGTTAAAAAATCCTTGAATTGAGGTTGAATGGAACCAAACTTCACTTTACCTTTATCATTATAAAATTGAGCTGCAATTCCCCAACTACCCACAAGTGCGTACTCGTTTATCCATACTCTATTCATTTCCAAAAGAAATGGAATTTCATCCTTTTTCCCATTTCCATTCGGATCACCGTCTCTAAATGCCTTTAGAACAGTTTCCCATTCATCAACCGTCGTTGGAACTTGTAACCCAAATTTATCCATCCAATCTTTACGCAGTATTGGGCCGACATAAGCTTTCTGACGCTCATCTCCACGTAGGAAAGGCATAACATACATACTACCATTATCCGTAGAAAGCATTCTTTTTACATCCGGATTCTTTTTAAGATAAGCTGAAAAATTTGGTGCGTGTTCTTCAATCAATTCATTTAAACGAAGAATCGTTTTGTTTTCAATTGCATATTCCGGACCACGCGGTATATCATACCAATTCGTTTCAATGACGTCTGGCAGTTTACCGGAAGCAATCATTAGATTCAGCTGTTCAGCATGATCTTGTGGGTTTCCTGAAGGATGTAAAAAAGTAACCTTTGTTCCCGTAACTCTTTCCAGTTCTTTGTAGCTAGTATGCTCACTATAATCCTTAATGTTATTCAGCGCATTCCCCGTCATTGGAACCCAGTACGTTAATTCCTTGGGATAAGGAACTTCCACTTTTACCGCTTTCTGAGTTGTTTCTTTGACAGTAGCAACCTTCTGGTCTGCTACTTTAGATGCAGCCGCTTTCTCGGCGGTTGCTTTCGTTGCAGCAGCTTTTTCTGCTGCAGCCTTCACTAAGGCAGTAGCTGTTGCTTGTTCTGCTGCTTGTTTTTCTGCCAATATTTTTTGAGCTGCGACCTTCTCTTCCTCTGTCTTTGCTTCAGCAAGCAAACGCTCCGCTTCAGCTTTCTCCGCAGCAGCTTTCTCTGTATCCGCTCTCGCCTGATCTTCAGCCGCTTTAGCCAATTCTAACTCAGCCTGTGCTTTAGCAGCTTCTTCCTCAGCGGCTTTCTTAACCGCTTCTGCTTCTGCAATGTTGTCAGTGTTGTCTGCTTCATTTGTTTGCTGTTCCTGTTCTTCAGCACTGTTGTTGTTCTGACCCGAATTTCCGCACGCACTAATGACCAGGGATACGGCTAAGAAAACACACAGAAATAAAAATTTTTTGCTTTTTTTCAAAACGACTTCCTCCCTTTAATTTTCATTTGGGTCATATGACCTAAACTTATTATTGCAAGACAGGAATTCGAGCGTATATAGTTATAATTCAATTTAAACTGCCTTTAACAAACATTAATAACTATCTCAATCAAACATAATCTATCCAAATCAAATATCCTCCCCTATTCAATTAAGTTTTAAGGGATTCCCGATACTTTCCCGGGGTAACACCTTCCATTTTTTTAAACACACGAATAAATCCAACATCATTGGTGTAGCCGACGCAGTGCGCAATGTCCATAATTGTTAATATCGAGTTAGCCAATAATTCCTTAGAATGAATGATTCTCAGATTAACAATATAATCTGAAATATTTTGTCCACTGTATTTTTTAAAAAATGATGAAAGGTAATTCGGATGCAGTTCAAAATAATCGGCAATCATTTTTATGCTTATCATATTATTTCGATAATGTTCATGAACATAATCTGTAATTTTCTGGAACAACTGTTCATTACGGTCGGTTTTCGTTCTATTGACCTCCAAACACATTAATCTGAACAGTTCCTTTATTTTTTTTAACATTTCATCTGCTGTTGAACTAATAAGGACATATTGTATAAGATCATTTTCTTCTACCAGCTGTTTCGAATCAATGTTCAGCATGCCAGATAATTTAAAGAACGTACCCATTATATCGACAAACAAACACTTGCACATTTCTGGTGTAATATGGTTTGTGTGAAAGTGAAGGTCATATACTTGGTCCATCAGTTTGTGAACATTCGAATAATCACCGTTTTTTGTAAAATTAATGATTTGAACTTCAGTTTCCATCGGGTAATGGTAAAAAAAAGGATCTGCTTTGCTTATATCTTCATAATAGATGATTGAACTTTGACCAAAAATCATCTTATAGCCAATTCCCTCTAGTGCTTCGTTGTAACATCTATTAATGTTTTTTACTCCTTCGTGGATCTGGCTGATAGCCATAGTAATTCTAGTTTTCAACCGCCTTTCAATGATATCCACTATGCTATTAACCAAATTCTCGAGTTGATTTTTTTGATTTATATGTGGATCGGATTGGGTTATTAAAATTACAAGTCGATTGGGTTCCATAACTATGCTATAACCATTATCCTTAAGTACTTCGTTACTTATATTGCATATAACAAACCGTATTAGCGCAAAGTCCTGTTCTTTGTCTTTAGTAAACAAATAACTGAATTCATCGATGTTAATAATAATGATTCTAAAATAATCTCCAATAAACCTCACACCCACTAAACTGAAATTTGTTTCAGTCATATCTAACTCATCAATATGTCCTCTAAACAATTTTGACAAGAAGTCCGATTGTATGACCGGAACTTGTTTTGACAATTGACTATTCAGATAGCTTTCATTATTTATGGATGTAAGAATCGTTTCTTTAATGAAATCATAATCATTTTCAACAGCCACATGAGTCATGCTCTTTCTTTTTATTATTTCTTGAACAACATCCCTTATAGGTCGGTAATTTTTGTGAGCAAAATAATAAGAAACAGTTATTCCGACAAGCAGGCATACCATCACCAAGAAAACAGCCCATGTTTTTAGCACATTCACTTGCGATAATACGATTTCTTTAGGAACAGCGATTAAAAAACTCCATCCATATCGAATTTTGGGCGAGTAGGTTAAAATCATATCATCTTCGTGATAGGTATACGAAGACTCGGGATTTTTAAGTGTCAATTTTGAATTTCCTGAATTTGTCATAAGAATTTCCATTTGTTCACTATACAGATTCACAACTCCGTTATTCAACCTTTCAATTCGATTGATCATATTCCTAATCTCTTGTTCATCTATCAATATGACTAGCGTCCCTTTTATTTCCTTTTTTTCACCGACAGGAAGTGACTGAATAAAGGTAATCATATGTTTACCCTGACCTACAGACTTGGAAGGGAGGAATGAATTCAGATGATAGGAGGAAAGAATTTTCTCCATGTATTCTTCATATGTCATATTCTCATAGCTATAAATGTTATTATAGAATGTCTTTGAATCTGTCTTCATTGAAGGTGATAATACGGTATCCGTATTTGGCAAATATACATAGAAATCTGAAATAAAATTGTTATTCATCTGATAATTAGAGAGAATTCGGACGAATTCAACAAACTTGTATAAATCGTCTGATTGCTCGATTTTCTTCATGTTTAGAAGTGCCGGCAATTTCTGGTTCTGCGAAATTTGCGATGTCAATTTACTAACTTCCGTGACTTGAGTGTCTACAACTTGGGTAATTTGCTCTAACATCGCCGTATTGGAACGGTTAACATTCTCGATTAGGATTTTATCTGTTTTATTATACAAAAAAAATCCAACTGTAACGGGTAGCAGCAGGACAAGTATATAGGACATTAGCAAAGTGAGAAAAACATTTTTCTTATTACCAAAAAATACTTTATATAATGTCATCCAAATCTAACCCCCTGCTCTTTCAATAGATTGAAAAAGAAGATAATTATAGCTTGTAATTTTACTAAATAAAGATTGGTGGCCAATCAATTAGGCCTGTAACAAGATAATGTGATTGGATTTGTTTATAGCTAATGTATGTGGATGACAACATGTTTTAAGGATAACTTTCATTGTGCCTTAAATCTACTGTAAAAATATATGATCATGTGCGATTTCCTTTGGACCGTGGAACGGAATCGAATTTTAATTTCCGGATTCCATGGGGCTTCAATATATTTACATGAAGCTATGTTATACAACTTCTATGTCTGACCAAACTACTACATTTGTTTATCTCCTTCAGAGAACTTCTTTTTATTATAGTGAAGTCCGGTCCATTCATCTTCTTAAAATCAGATTCTTATTATTGATTTTAGAATGGGTTGAAAAACAAAAAAGTGTATTCATTGACCAAAAAATTGAACAATGAATGCACCATCGATTCAGGAAAAAGATAGACCGCTGATTTGCAGACAGTATAAAAACAATATATTGTGCCACTGACCGTATTTTTTGGGTGAGTTCCATCTGCTGTGCTGTCAAACTTAGAAGGTATTGCTTATTTTCCAATGGCGCCATACATTTAAGCTTATATTGATATTGTATTGCGAGCGGTGCCGCGGAGCGTGAATGGAAGGCTCAAGTAGAATTAATCCGCACCGGATGACAATGTATGTGGAGATCACCCGAAGACCCGGACGCGATGCTCCTCTTCCAAGATACACCCGCGAGTATCCCGAACATCCCGGGTTATGAACGAGACATCCGAAGATTGCATGCGAAGACGAAATTCCATGTGGGGTTTTAACAATACAACAATAAAACCAGCCCCTCATCCTTGTGATGAGGGGCTGGTTTTGTTTTTAGAATGATTTCGCGATTATACTTTTCTTCCATACGACAATTGAAAATGCGTCCATGGATTGAGTAATGGATCCCCTGTTTCATTGAGCCATTGAAACATTCTATCTCTTTTTAGTTTCAGAATATCTTTATAGTTCGGATCACTAGCCAAATTCTCAAGCTCCCATGGATCTGATTCCAAGTCATACAGCTCATCCTCAGCCGTTAAATTCCAGATATATTTCCATTGACGATCTCTAATCATCCGTTGGCTATACAATCCAAATTGTGCACCATGATATGCTGCAAAGATATCTTCACGCAACGCGTATTTTTCTCCAAGAATTAGGGGTAACAAACTGCGACCTTGGAATGTATTTGGAATAAGGGAACCTGTCACATCACATAAGGTTGAAGCCAGATCGATCGCATTGCATACAAAGCCATCAAAAACCTTCGGTGTCACTTTGCCTGGCCAACTGATAATCAAAGGCACTCTTGTTACATCGTCATACATCACATAGTGTTTGTCCATCATTCGATGAGAGCCACACATATCCCCGTGATCCGAAGTATATACTATCATCGTATTTTCCTTGATACCTAATTTCTCAATTGTCTCTAACACCCGGCCTATTTCATTATCCAAGAGACTGATTTCACCATAGTAACGCGCAACAATCGGTGCCCAATCTTCCCACGTCCATTCATGGATACCCCATGAATGTAATTGCTGACGCTGAATATAAGGTTTATTATGGAAATCTTCTTTAAAACTACCCCAGGGTTGCACATCCAAAGGATTATACATAGATGCATAGGGTTCAGGAAGCACATTCGTAAGATGTGGCTCCGAGGGGTCCCACCGAATAAAGAATGGCTCATCGGTCTCTGATCTCGCATGCAATAATTCAATAACCTGATTAGCTCCCCAATGGAGCTTGGATTCATTGGGTGTTATATATTTATCCACTCCACCTCGAATGAGTCGATCGAACATCTCAGCATTGTCAATGGCCTCCCAGTCAACATGCAATTCGGATTGCGGTAAACCCATGTTCGCACGCCATCTATCATATTCACTTTCTGGGATGTAACTATCGAAGCCCAATTGTTCCGGGGACATTTTCCCTTGATAATCAACATGCCATTTCCCAATATATCCCAGATAATAGCCATTCTCTTTAAGTACCTCAGGAAATGTAGGTAACCTTTCTTGATGGGTTCTTTGAACTTCAGTCCAATGGGGTATCGTTATGTTCTGATGCTTGAAACTCCACTGCCCTGTGAGCATTGATGCACGTGCCGGTGTGCAGATCGGGCAAGGTGTATAAGCGTTGGTGAATTGAATGCCTTCCTTCGTGAGCTTATCAAGACTTGGCGTCTGCACGATTCTGTTCCCGTTCACTCCTATACTGTCATATCGATGTTGATCGGAACAGATGAATATGATATTGGGCTGTTTGTTCAGAAGAATACACTCCTTGCATATACATTTCCTTGTTTGTTGTGGCCATCTAGGTTACATTCAAGTTCTCCATTCATGTTTACCTGTATTTTCCAACCAAGGGGATCCGTCTGTATCATATTTAGGCATGGATTCCATATTATTTTCAGGTAAAAATTTCTTCCCATCTTTTACAGGGAGATTCCGATATTGAGCCAGCGATTTAGGTCGGGCCCTTAATGCAATTAACTTCTCTAATAAAGCAATTTTTTTAAATTGAATTTCTTTGTGGTTGTACAAATTTATTTGTTCATCAGGATCCTTCTTCAAATCAAACATTTGACCTTCTCCACTCTCTATATACAACGTGAGTCGATACCCATCTCCGCTGATGATCGTTTCCACACCTCTCAATGATACCGACACTTCATCCCATGAGGAATTCTCTTGTTCTCCCTTGCAAAGACTCGCGAATGATTTCCCTTCTAATGGAGGGAGATGTTCCTTTGAAACGCCTGCCCAATCACAGAATGTTGGGACAAAATCAAGTGAACAAGTAAGTCGATCCGTAGATGCTTGAACGATCGGTCCCCCAGCAATAATCAATGGGCATCGTATGCCTTTGTCATAATGCATTCTTCCTTTCGACACAAATCCATGATCACCCATCATGTCTCCATGATCGGTTGTGAATACAATGATCGTGTTTTCCCATAAATTCGTTTCTTCCACGTAATCAATAATTCTTCCAATCTGATCGTCCAAATATTTGAGGGACCCATGATACAACGCGCGCATTTTTTTAATTGCATCTTTATTGTCGCAAATGTTACGGAATTTAAGGTAGTTATCTCTTTCCTCATCTAAAATAAATGGGCCCTGATCCATCCATTCCGCAGGTAGCGGGTCTACCATGTCATCTGGTTGAAACATTGCATCATATGGTGCTGGTGGATCGTAAGGATCATGTGGATCAACGTAAGATATATGACAGAAGAAAGGGCCGTTATTTTGCTCATTGCACTTTTTGATAAATTCAAGTCCGCGATTTGTAATGTATGTTGTGTCATGTGCCTGATGAATTAAGGGTGAAGCATACATTCGGTCCCATTGTGAATTGCTAATGCGAGGTTGCATATAATTAGGGAATGCTTGTATTTTTATGTTAATTTCTTCTTGGGTCGCACCTTTTGATAATTCCAATTCAGGTTGAACACCTTGTTTAGCACTGTGCCCATTCGTCATTGAAATAGCTATATCCAATTGATCAGGGTGGTTGTCTTTCACCCAATCCACCCAAGGCCCCCATTTAGGATCTTCGGTTACGACAGATTCATCAAACCCAAGAAAACGAACATTTTCCGGCACAGGCCAAGCCATTGGGGTTTGATGAAATTTACCAAACCCACCTAGATAATATCCATGTTTTCGAAGAATGTGCGCATACGTTGGAGTGTCGGTTTGCAACGCATAATTGTTCCCTGTAATGCCATGAATCTCTGAAGATCTTCCTGTTAAAATGGTTGCCCGATTTGGTGCGCAAAGGGGATGTGTCGCGTAAGCACGATGAAACATCACCCCCTTAGAAGCCATTTCATCAAGTCGAGGTGTGGATGGAACACTACTCCCATAGCATCCAAGGAAGGATGCAGGAAGTTGATCCGCCATAATGAAAATAATGTTGGGTTTATCAAACAAAGTTAAAACCTCCGTAATCTTCATTAATTCTAATAACTCCCATTCGGCATGAAACCAGAAATGGGAGTCATTCTCTTACTTCTGATTTTTTAAGTACTGATCATAAGCTGCTTGGTGAAGTTCCACGAATGTTTTGCTTCCCAATTTCTCTAAATTTTTAAAATATTCATTTACTTTCGACAAAGGCTCAGCACCCGTTATGAATTTCGCTTCCATCGACCTTGTATAATCTGAGATTACTGTTCTCATTTCTGCGATCAGTCGTTCTTGAGTCGGGCTTAAATACAAGCTTGGGAATGTCAGCACTTGATAAGGAAGTAAGTTTTTTGAATAAGTCCCTCTCCAGTGGGCTTCACTTTCAGCCTGTTTAACTTCTTTCCCGGAAAGTCTCTTTAAATCCACTCCGACAACGGGAACAAATCCAAGACTAAATCCATTAATTGGCGTTAACTGGTTTTGCATTTCCCAGTTGTTCGTTGCTCCGCCGGAATAAACAGGATACGCAAATTCCCCTTTATCGTTCACAATCCATCCTCTATATCCTAATGCATCTGGCGTTCCATCTTGGGGTCCATTCCACAAATACGTATTGAATTGTTCCGTGAAGAACAAATTCGCAAAACGCATCGCTGCCTCGGGGTGCTTGCTGTTCTTACTTATTGCAAATTTCCCAGGTGTTTCGAGTTGAAGGGTTGGCCAAATACGTTGGGAGTTCGTTGGACTGGTTAATGCGTTTACAGATACGTGGGTTACCCAGTCTTTCGTGGTCAAGAATGGAGCTCCGTCAGCATAAATTCCAGCTAATTCTTGTGCCGTGATCGCATTCTGTTGCACTTGACTCTGTGTGAAAATGTTCTTGTCGATTAACCCATCTGTATACAATTTGTTCATGTATTTTAGATATTGTTCATATGCAGGTTCTGCTTCTGCCATGCGAACCTTACCATCTCTAGTAAAGATCGAAGGATAGGTACTAGTTGCATTAAGTCCAAAGGCTGTCATGAAATAACTTCTTTCCGATTGTCCTTGATACCATGATCCTGTCAGTGGAATTTCATCATTCTTGCCATTGCCGTTCGGATCTTTCTCTTTGAATGCCTTCAATACAGCATACAATTCATCTGTGGTCGTTGGATTCTTCAACCCCAAATTATCTAGCCACTTTTGTTGGATCCATGTACGTGAAACATAATTAGGTTCGAAACGATAACTAGGTAACGTGTATATTTTTCCATCAGGTGAAGTAACAGCATTTTTACCTGCAGGAAACTTTTTAAATGCATTCACAATATCCGGTGCATATTGATCAATTAAAGTATTGAGTGGCAAGAATTGCTGCTCTAATTGACCGAAGCGCGTAATCTCCGTGTTAGAAAAATTATTGTTCAAGAAAATATCCGGCAAATCGCCAGACGCAAACATTAAATTGATTTTTTGTGACCATACATTGAAGTCCGTCGTGGTAACTTCAAACTTCATGTTCGTTCTTGCCTCCGCCCACTTCCAGAACCATTGATTCTCCATGTATCCTGGTTGTGTTGTTGTTCTCACAACATGCACTTTCAATGTGATCGGTTGTTTCACAATCGGCAATAAACTATCCGTATTGATGTTCGGATTCAATTTGACTGTTGTTGCAGTTTTCTCAGTTGTTGCTTTAGTTGCTGTTGCTTTCTCAGCGCTTGCTTTGGCTGCTGCAGCTTTCTCAGTGGATGCTTTGGTAGCTGCTGCCTTCTCTGCTTCAGCCTTCGCTAATGCTGCTGCTGTTGCTTGCTCTGCAGCTTGTTTGTCTGCCAATATTTTTTGGGCTGCAACCTTCTCTTCTTCGGACTTCGCAGCAGCAAGTAATTGCTCCGCTTCTGCTTTCTCTGCAGCTGCTTTCTCTGCATCCACTTTCGCTTGATCTGCAGCCGTTTTAGCCGCTTCTAGCTCAGCCTGGGCTTGGGCTGCTGCTTCCTCAGCAGCTTTCTTGTCGGCTTCTGCTTGATCAACCGCATCACTGTCCGTTCCATTCTCTTCTTGTGTTGTTGCTTCTTGATCTGACGATGTGCTTTCATTGGCTTCAGAGCAAGCGGTTACAACAAGTGCGATAATCAAGAACCATACCAATAGCAACTTCTTCATCTGTAAGACCTCCATTGTGTAATGATTTTGTGGTCAATCCATTTCACCAACGTCTGACTCCCTTCCCTATTTAACTCATCACCCCCCTTCATAGGAATTACAATTACCCTTTCAGTGATCCGATCAATGCGCCTTTCACAAAGTATTTCTGCACGAATGGATAAGCTACGAGTACCGGGAAACTTGCAATGAATATAAGCGCATATTTCATGGACTCTGCCATCAAGACTTGCTTGACCAATGCACTCAGTTCATCATCGGACATGAACCCCATACTTTCCATGCTTAACATTTGATTCGAAAGCAGGATGTTTCTTAGCACCAACTGTAACGGAAATAAGTTTTCCTCGGTTAAATAAATCAACGCTGCAAAAAATTGATTCCAATGACCCACGCCGTAGAATAAGGCCATGACCGCGATGATTGGCTTCGATAACGGCAATGCGATACGAAAGAACATGCCGAAATCATTGCTTCCATCAATTCTCGCGGATTCATAGAGTTCTTCTGGAATATTGATCTGATAGAATGTTCTGGTGATGATCATGTTAAATACAGACATGGCTGATGGAATGATCATGGCCCAGACCGTATCCAGCATCCCAAGTTGTTTTACCAGCAGATATGTTGGGATAAGTCCTCCGCTAAAGAACATGGTAAAGACGAAGAGAAACATGATCACATTCTTCCCAGCAAGGTTACGTCTGGCTAAGGCGAATGCACAGGGTACCGTTACTAGCAAGTTGATGAATACACCGAGAACCGTATAGAATATCGTGTTCCGATAACCGGTCCAAATAATATCGTTATTAAATACATTAATGTATGCATCGAGGCTAAACCCGATCGGTAAGAACACAACTTCACCGAGAGACACGTTATATGGGTTACTAATTGATGCAATAATCGTAAAATAAAGCGGATACAGTACAAGTAGCATCACGACGCACAAGATGAATATGTTGATCGCATCAAATAAATTGTCAAACCTTGATCGAATCATAACTTCTCCTTCCTTACCATAAACTGGTCTCGTTGACTTTACGTGAAATGCGATTGGCCGCGATGAGTAAGATAAAATTGATGATCGCGTTGAACAATCCAATCGCGGTAGAATAACCGAATTGTCCGCCGATCAAACCTACTCGATAAACATAGGTTTGGATGATATCCGCAGACTCCATATTCAATGGATTCTGTAATAATAGCGCTTTCTCAAAACCGACAGACAATAAGGTTCCCAAGTCGAGTATCAAGAGAATGACAATCACTGGCACAATAGCCGGTAAATCCACATGAATAATCTTCTGCAGCCGATTCGCACCGTCAATCGTTGCCGCTTCGATCTGTTGAGGATCGACTGAGGATAGTGCTGCTAAATATATGATCGTTCCGAATCCAGCATGTTGCCATATCCCGGAGAAAACAAAGATGGTTTTAAACCATTCGGGTTCCGTCATATAACTGATCCGAGGACCGCCAAGGAATGAGATGAGATGATTGATGATGCCTCGATCTTGGTCGAGAAACAGTACAATCATGCCTGAAATCACAACGGTGGAAATAAAGTGGGGCATATACGTAACCATCTGAACCGATTTCTTGAACAACCGGTTCGATACTTCATTAATACCGATGGCGAGTAAGATGGGAATCGGGAAACCTACCGCGAGTTGATAAACACTAACGCCAATGGTGTTACTGATGATCGTCCAAAAATTCGGTGCTGTAATGAAACGAACAAAATGTTCCAAACCCACCCAGGGGCTACCCCACACCCCAATGGAAACTCTGAAGTCCTTGAATGCAATGAGCAATCCATACATTGGACCATAAGCAAAGATGAGAATGTATACAATTGCAGGTAACAATAAGATGTACAACTGATAATCGCGAATCCAGTTTCTAACCAAGCTTGAACCTCCTCTATGTTGTATGTCTGCATCTTAAGGTGATCTGTGAACTTTGTATACTGTGATTTTTTTCTTGAGGTATTGTTTTTTGCAGTAAAAAACGCCACCTTATGCAGGTGACGTTCAATAACGAATTTAGTGTTATGACATATGCGGCTTTGCGTTGTGGTTCTGCAATGCTTTAAATTGGGAAGGTGTAAGACCTGTAACCTTCTTGAACGTTCTGAAAAACTGCGCTTCACTATTGTAACCTGCCAGTTCACAAATCTCTGCGATCGATTTCTCTCCTTCCAGTAACAACCGCTTCGCATGATCCATTCGTAACTTGATGACGTATTCTTTAAAACCGTAACCACAATGTTCTTTGAAAAGTTTGCTTGTCGTTGGAACGGAGAGTTGACATTGTTCAGCTAAAATCTCAAGACCAAACTGAGGATCCAACACATGCTGATGGACATAGTCCATCATGGCTTGGGATAACTGATTGATGTTTTCCTGTTTTTTCCCATATATATAACGACACGCGTTCCGAACGAATTCCTCTGCCATCTGGAAAATTTCCTGAGGTTCACCATAGAGCATAATCGATATGGAATCATGCTGTTTGCTAACGAGGTCCAAGTCATCAAGAAACTTTAACAACGTACTCATAAAATCCATGCACCTTAACTTTTGCATCATGATGGATGATGATTTTTGTTGGATTACACTCTGAACTTCCATAAGATGCTCCAACGCTAAAACTTCGTCACCCAGTTTAATGGATTGTGTGAGTCGCATGTACGCTTGAGTAGGATACCATAAATAAGTCTCACGTTTTATCGTATCATCGAATCGAACAATCGATTGTGATGCAAACTCCACTCGCTCAATCGCTGAGACCGCATCAAGAAAAGAAGTGTTGATCTCCTTCATCTCAGTTACGAGAGACCCTAACCCAAGCCGCACTCCAATGCAATTCCATCCACTTTGGACAAGAATGTCCTCAGCTGTTTTATAGTACGTCTTGCTCCCACCTGTGCTAACATTGCAAATCGCTACAACGTAATTATGGTGAATGACATCCAAGGCATACATTTGCATCGATGAATGACTATTACGCTCCAGTTCAGTAATGATTTGATCTTTCGTCATGTTCTCAGTAAGGTTATCAGATGCATGGAACGCGACCACAATAACGCCAAATTCAGGACCTTGTAACTCAATACCTGCTTCTTTACAATGTTTGAGGATATCCTGAGTCACGTTCCTGTAAAGAAGATTTGTTAGAACATAATGTTTCAGTCGACTTTTCTGTTCATGAATTTCGGTTGTTAATGTATGTTGATTGGCTATTGAACTGGCGATGGCCATGTTTATGTTATTAAATTCGTTCTTGGTTGTAGTCTTAGCGGAATGATTCATCAGTTTCTTAAGCAAATGATTGATCTTCCGAATGGGCGAGAATACGAAGATGGCAAGGATGACGGCTACTAAAATACATAATGTGAGTGATATGCTTAGTAATAGCATAACCCATCGCTTGAAACTCGATATATTCTGAGCATATACTTTCGGATCCGGGGACATGGCAATCTCAAACTGCGTTTCTTTCGATGATGCCTTAAATATTTTATCAGAAACATGTTTGTTTTCGATCTCTCCCCACCGCGTCAAAAGTTGTTGATTTTTATCAAAAATCGAAATTCCGCCGATCTCACCGACCAGATTGTTGATTCTTGTGATCAACGCTTGCTTGGAGATGAAGAAGACAACTACACCTGTTTTCTCAGGTAGATTGTAAGCTGAAATCGGGAATATATACGCGATCGTCAATGACGGTTCCGAATTTTTCGATGCATTTATTGGATATGAACTCACGAAGGGTATGTTGGTCTTGTCAATCATTCGGACCAATTCAAATTCTGGATGTAATTCAGCAACATATTGATAATAAATGGCTTTGTTGTATTTCCCTGAGTCCGAATAAATTTCATTGGAGCTCTTATCAATAAAAATCAAACCATCTGCAAGCAGTAACTCGCTTTTATATTTTTTCATCTCTTCTACAGCTTCGATCTGGTAGAAAGCGTTTTCATTTAATTGATGTGGGGATAGTTTTGGGTTTCTAGCTATTTCTACCGCAATTTTTACCATTTGATTCCATTGTTGATCCAGATCGTTCGCAATTTTCTCAAGTTTGTAAGCATAGGCCGTATCGGTTTCGGAACTTAGTCTTTTTGACGCTTGATCAAATACGACTAACGCCAACAAGATCGGAATCGCCATAATAATCATATAGGTGAATAAAAAATGGTAAAATACACTCACGTTGATTTTCTCGATCTGCGCTTTCCCAGTTAGTTTATTCCATTGATCTGTAAAATTTAACTTCACGAATCTTCCCTCCTTATTCCATGGTGATTCGGCATTATGATCTTTATATTAGATGAGATTATAATGCAATAGGCAGTTCAAGACAATGGATCATATTGCAATCTTGAACATCGTTATCTCAAGGAATTCTATCTTCATCTATGTGGTACATGTTAGTATGATAGTAATATGATAAAGGAGTGAACCCATGACTCTCTTCACATATACTACAATGACCTTATTGAATGCCAAATGGAGTGGAATTTATCGAAGCAGCGAAGCGACCAAAGATTATGAGCATGCAAATCCGTATCATGAGTTGATCATGGTCGCCGAAGGTCCCATATTTTTACAAACAGAGCATAAGAAACATGAGCTAAAAACTGGAGATTGTTTTATTCTTCGACCTTGGGAAAGTCATTTCCTTTGGCGAAAAGCTGATCATGAGAGCTCTTTCTTCTGGGTTCAATTTGTGGCATATCCCTATTTTAAAGAGTGCCATCCTGAGGCGTTGCCTCGCATTTTTGAAAAAAATCAACAACTGCGCAGCAAGCAAGAGTTACGCAGTCATGAAGAAGAACAACTGGATGTGCTCTTGTTACCTCGTCACGATCGCCCGACAAGGCGATATGAATTGCTCCGCCTTTTTGAACAATTACACGACGAAATGCAAAGACCGGTAGGGTATTTCCGACACCGTTCCACGCTCTTACTCAGCCAGATCCTACATTTATTGGCAGAAGATCTGCTGGCAAGGGAACATGTACAATCAAGAATCCCCACAGGTTACATTACGTATCGAAAGTTGGTCAGCTACTTGCATGAAAATTATCATGAAGAACTAAAACCACCTGTGATCGAACAGATGCTGGAGCGAAATTATGAATATATTTGCCATATTTTTAAGCAATATTCTGGCATGACGATCTCCATATATATCCAGTGGTTACGTATGCAACGTTCTCGCTTTTTGTTGCAGACGACAGCCGCGGATATCCACGACATCGCCAATCAAGTCGGTTATCAAGATCCTTATTATTTCAGTCGGGTGTTTAAACGACATCACGGCATGAGTCCCTCTGAATTTCGCTCGCAGGATGGAGAACGCGTAACATGGCAACCCCCGACTCTAGATCACAACAAATAAACCTTAATATTCCAGCTATACCAACTGTTTCAATCGCTGTTCGAGTGCCTTCGTATCCATCTGTTCCCCGATAAACACGGCCACATCATTCACATGCCCCTGTGGCGTAATGCGTGTCAACTCCAGTTCCCGATAAGCGTACTGAAAGAGAAAACGACTGGCGGTATCCGTGAACGAGACGATACCCTTGGCGCGATATACATAATCCGGTAGCGACTTCATCATGGATTCAAAGCGGTGGCTATTGACGGGAGTGTCAAAAAAGTATGTGAACGCAGCCACATGTTGGTGTGAATGATGCGGGATGAGCGACTTGCGCTTGTGAACGCGTTGAGGTTCGTAGCTCGAACCATCATGGCCAAATAACTCATCGATGCTCACATCACAACGTATGGTCCGAACAATAGGTGCAGATGCGTTCCACTCGCGGAGCTGTTGCTCTACGCGTTGGGTTTCATCTTCTGTTAAACGATCAATCTTGTTCAGAAGCAGTCGTGAGGCGGTTCGCACTTGATCCCGCATCAGGCGATATGTGCGGCCGGCTGCCTGATTGTCCATGAGCTCCGCGAGCGCAGCTCCATCCACCACAACGACTGTAGAACGGAGCATAACCGGCAAGATGAGGGATGCTTCGGTCACCGCATCCATAATTTCGATCGGTTGCGCGATGCCCGTGGACTCAATCAAGAGCACATCGGGATTGTACTGATGCACCAACTCATGAATCTGCATGGAGAGATCGTCACGAATCGTACAGCAAATACAGCCGCTAAGTAATTCGGCCATGGGCACATCGTGACTTTCAAGTGCCAGACCATCCAGATTGACATCACCGATCTCATTCATCACAACGACGGGACGCCACTGTCGCATGGCGAATGCGGTAAGTGTTCGGTTCAATAAGGTCGTCTTGCCGCTGCCTAGAAACCCCGAAATGATATGTACAGGAATAACCGGTTGTGTGTGTTGGGTCATGTCTTTCATTCTCCTATGCTATTCATTGATGAGATGCTAAATTCGTACTCCCAATGTATGATAACAACTTCTTCCCGTCAACGTTTCCATAACTTACTTCTATATCCTTTCTCCCAAATCTATTATGCTGTGGGTATATCATGAATAGGGAGAGGTGTTGTTCAATATGAAGAAACGCACGATTCGATCTAAAGTAGCTATCGCTGTAGTGGCAGGTATGCTGTTATCTGCCGTACCGACTTCATTCGCCGCATCTTATACGGTACAGCCCGGAGATACGCTGTGGTTGATCGCGAGCCGTAATCAAGTGAGTGTTGCAGAAGTTATAAATGTCAATAAACTTGTGAATGATATGATCTATCCGGGTCAGGTCCTCACGATTCCCGTGAAAGGTAATTACACCGTCCGCGAAGGCGAAACGTTATTTACGATCGCTAGATCCGCGGGCATCCCATTGCAGGCATTAATTCAAGCGAATCCTCAGCTCAAGGATCCGAATAACATCTGGTCGGGTTTGCAAATCTACATACCCGTCAAACCGTCGACCTTCGTCAATGGCACATTCCCGTTGCGTTACGGAACGTACCGAACGCTAGTGAATGATTATGCAGACGGCCGCAGTTGGTCACCTACGGGCACCACCGTTAGAACCCACGAAGGTATCGATATTTTTGCTGATGAAGGCACACCGATCTATGCGGTAGCTGGCGGCACTGTGATGAATGTCGGTTGGAATACGTATGGCGGCTGGCGGTTGACCGTGCGATCCGAGAACAATACGGTCTTCTACTATGCCCATTTGTCAGGATATGCGCGTGAATTCAAAATTGGCGATGCCATTGGACAAGACCAGTTGATCGGCTACGTAGGCAGCACGGGTCAAGGACCTGTCGGGACCAAAGGATTGTTCCTGCCGCACCTGCATTTTGGAATGTATACGTTATCCCCTTGGAAATCGTTCAGCCCATATACGCATCTTCAATGGTGGGAGCTAAGCATTAAGAAGCCGTAATATTCTGAATTACGTTTTGAAGAAAACGATCGGATCGGTTATGATGAGGTCATCACGAAAGAGGGAGTCCCTATGCATCCATACAGGAAATTGGTTTTCTTCATCGTTATGACCTTCATAATCCTACTCATGGCTTGTCAATCCGATACGAACACGAATACGGATACCGATACGGAAGTTGGAACAGAAGTTGGGAATGAAACGAGCAAAGGCTCCGTGGATCCCGTTGGAACGGCGGAGCCTGTATTGGCGTTCGATGAAAGTTACATAGTAGGTTTGGCGGATGACCGTCGTTCGGTGCTCGTCACCCATTATAATGATGCAAGGGGTCAAGGATTTGTCGATGCGATCTGGTTTCGGATCGACAAAGATACACAAATTGTTACAAGCAACGAAATTCCAAAAGAGAGTTCACTGGACGTGGCAGACCTGCAACTCGGTCAGCGCGTGCGCGTGTGGCATCGCGGAGAGATCGCTGAATCTTACCCAGCGCAAGGCCAAGCAACGAAGATTGAGGTGTTGCCGCCCATCGATGAAGCGTTGACGAAAGCGAATGGTTTGCAGACCGTCATTGCAATGGCCCAACGATCCAACCCTAACGATGTCTCGGCTTGGGCCATCCGAAGCATCCGCTTCGATCAGGAATATGAACTTTGGAACGTTGAACTTGTAAACGCACAGAATCTTGAGAGTCCTTACACAGGTCAAATTGATGCGAAGTCAGGTTCTTTCATCGTCGCCGAGAATGAAGCATTCCGGATCTTCGCCCCTGAGAAGAACAGCGTTGTTGATTCAGCTTTCACGGTACGCGGTTCTGCTCGTGTTTTCGAAGCCACCTTACAGTGGCGGTTGGAAGATGGCCATAATGTCCTTGCGGAGGGCTTTGCAACGGCGCAGGATGGCGCACCCGCATGGGGATTGTTCGAATTCACAGTTGAGTTCGAGCAAGCGACAAGCCCCGTGTTGATTCTGGCCCTCTATGAATCCAGTCCTGAAGACGGTCAACCGATTCATCAACTGCTGTTGCCACTGAAAGTGAGTAAATTTGGCGATTAACCGCAGCTCCCGCCAATACCCGGCAGTGCTTTAATCGAGATGCCATGCGGCTTGGAACCGACGACAATCTTCTCTTCAACGGAACGCGACGTCATGTCGATCACGACGACTTCATTGGAATCACTTAATGTAACATAGACCCTGCTTTGTATCCGGTTGAATGCAAGATGTTTTGCTCCAGGCAAGTCGCCAATCGTCTGGATCACTTGATTCGTCGCCAAGTCAATGAATGCAACACCGTTGCCTTCCATACCGGTGACAACTGCCGTTGTGCCATCCTCGGTCCATGCGACATCGGTGGCACCTTCGATCGCGTCAATCTCCGCTATCGCCTTCCCCGTCGCAACGTCATAGATTTCCAATTGGCCATCGCCTGCTGTGGGTACATATAACCTCGTCCCATCATCAGATATATGAACAGCCCGCGGTAAACGTCCCGTATCGAATGATCGTTCCAGTTGTTGTGTCTGTGTATTGACCACATAAATCTTGTCATTCTCATGGTCACTTACGTAAAGCGTATTCCCGAACGCTGTAATGTAGTTCGTCTTCGCCGTTGCCCCCATGTCAATCGTCGCGGTGACCTGAGCACTATTCGTGTCAACCACCGATATGTAGGAATTGCCCACCGTTGCAACATACAATGTGCGGTTGTCCGGAGACAACACCAGCCCA
This sequence comes from Paenibacillus sp., assembly GCA_044353165.1. Classification (GTDB taxonomy): domain Bacteria; phylum Bacillota; class Bacilli; order Paenibacillales; family YIM-B00363; genus JBILCM01. Next base: position 4,738 of record JBILCM010000020.1, on the reverse strand, counting down.
TGCGGCAATGCGCCGACCTCCACCTGCTTTACTTCTTTGACCCCCATCGTATCAATGAAAGAGACGGTACTGCTGTTCTGATTGGCAACGTATGCTTCCCGCATGGTGCTGGAGAAGACCACAATCGTCGGCGCTTCCCCTACCTCAATATCAGCAATCGCCTTGCCGCTGATGACATCAATAATAGCTACTTTATTCTCGTCTTCAACAGGAACGTAAAATTGCACACTCGTGAGTTGGCCTGCCGTTGCGGAAGCATCTTCATTAGATAGGCGTTGTTCGGCTTGTTGTTTTGTCTCCATCGCGCAGCCTGTGAGCAATAGCGGCAGAACGCAACAGAGTAGAATAAATCGTTGCAGATGAAAGCTTCTGTAGTGAATGTTGTACATGTGAGCATTACCCCTCGATCATCGACTAAATTTTTTTAACTTAATCCCTTGTAAGTTGGTCGGAATAGTGTTATTATACGATCAATTCGATTGAATTACAAGTATTATAGTCACATTGGGGAGGAAAAAGAAACCATGTCTAACGTAAAGAACTACCGTATTTTCAAAATGGGAATCGCAGCGATTGCATTCCTACTCGTGCTGAGCGCATGCGGATCATCACAAACACAGTCGGACGACAACGCATCGACAGAAGCCGTACAATCGGCAGAAGCTGCGGAAACGGCTGCACAACTAGAACAAGCGCAAGCCGACCAGAAAGCAGCGGAAGAAGTCGCAGCGCAAGCTGAAGCCGAAGTTGCCGCTGCGAAAGCAGAAGAGGAAACTGCGAAAGCGGCAGAAGCTGCGGCCGTTGCCGAAGCACAGAAAGCCGCAGCTGAGAAGGCAGAAGCCGAGAAACTGTTGGCCGAGGCGAAGTCTGAGGAAGAGAAGCAAGCTGCACAGAAAGTGCTTGCAGAGAAAGCCGCCGCAGAGAAAGCCGCTACAGATGCTCTAGCACAAGCTGCAGCAGCGAAAGCCGCTGCCGAGAAAACAGCCGCAGCGAAAGTGGCTGCAGAGAAAGCCGCTGCGCAGAGGGTCGCAGCTGAGAAAGCTGCTGCCGAGAAGGCTGCTGCAAATAATACTGCCGCTGAGAAGCTGGCTGCGGAAATTGTAGCTGCTGAAAAAGCAGCGAAGAGCACTGTTTACCCCAATGCCAAACTATTGGTAGAACCCGATTGGTTAGAGAAAAACTTGAAGAATGTCGTCATCCTTGACGCTCGCAGCAAAGGATATGAGAAAGGTTTCATCCCGGGTGCAATTAATCTCAAAACATCGAGTATCAACGATCCGAACAATACCATCGAAGGTTTCTTGTTAGGACCCGATGCATTCAGCGACGTCGTTCGCAAAGCAGGTGTATTTCAGAATTCAACTGTAGTCGTATATGACGATGGTAATTCCCTTAGCGCTGCGCGGATCTTCTATGCACTAGAGTACTATGGCTTACAAGACAAAGTGAAAATTCTCAATGGCGGTTATGCGGGCTGGTTAGTTGCAGGGAAAGCGATCTCTACGGAAGCACCAAAAATAACAGCTGGTAATTTTGTAGCCACACCAAATAAAAACTTGTATTCCACCAAAGACGATGTAAAATCAACTATAAAGAACACCAATGTGGTCTTTATAGACACGCGCTCAGCCAATGAATATCTCGGCAAAGACGTGCGTGCGAAGAATGGCGGCCACATCCCAACTGCAGTGAACCGCGAATGGAGCGAATCGATTCAGACGGGTTCTGATGGCGTGCCCCGTTTCAAGCCTTACCAACAATTGCGGGAAGAATTCGCTAAAGTTGGCGCTGTAGAGGGCAAAACGGTAGTTCCTTATTGCCAGACGAATGTTCGCGGCGCGCACACCTATTTCACCCTCCGACTGCTTGGTTACTCCGATATTCGTCCTTATGAAGGTTCCTGGGCGGAATGGGGCAATGCAGATGACGTGGAAATCGGAAAATAAACAAAAGCGAGGAAACGATTGTGGCGGAAATGATCAATGGCATCTCGCATGTAGATGCACAAGAGTTGGATGACATCATCCATAACCCAGCGAAAGCTGGCGTGTACATCATCGACGTCAGGGAACCCGAAGAGTATGTGGCGGGCCATATCCCTGGCGTCCCGCTGCTTCCTATGGGCGACATACCCGACGTTATTGAGAAGTTTGACAAGAACGCAGAATATGTATTGGTTTGCCGCAGTGGACGCAGAAGCTTCGAAGTTGCCAAGTTTTTTCAAAGCGAAGGCATCACGAACGTACACAACTACCTGGGCGGTATGCTCGCTTGGGATAAAGCCAAGAACGTTGGCGAGGAACATATTGTTGGCGAATTCAAGCAGATGAATCAATTGGAGAGGAAGGATCAAGCATGAGTTATACGAAAGAACAATTGCTAGAGTTAAAGAGAGATCACGAGATTGACGCCATTGGGGAAGTTTGCCCGCATACACTGAATTTGGCGATCGATGGCTTGAAGAAAGCAAAAGCGGGAGAAATTGTGGTTGAAGTGACGGATCATACGATTGCCACCAAGACGATTCCTGCCGCAGTCAAGATGAACAAATACGCTGAATTCCTCGGCGTCGTTGAAGAGAATGGCAATTATCATATTTATCTTAAAAAAATATAATGCTCACATAGAAACGGACGGATTCCGATGGCTTACACATGGGACGTTTTCTTATTAGCGGCTTTCTTTGGTTTTCTATATGGTTTCTTGCTCCAGAAAGCAGACTTCTGCTTTGTTGCATCGATTCGCGATTGGATTAGTGTGAGAGATACGCGTATCCTTAACGGTGTGCTCGTACTCATTGGTGTATCCTTGCTTGGTTGGGGCATCAGCTTGTCACTAGGCGCGGCAGATATCTCTCAAGTGTGGACGGTACCATTGGGTGGGGCCAACTTACTTGGCGGTATCTTATTCGGGATTGGCATGACGATGGCCGGGGGATGCGGGTCAGGTACATTGTATCGCTGCGGCATGGGATATGTGCAATTCTGGATTGTCTTAGCATGCGCCATTGCCGGGAACTTATTGTTCGCATTCCTCTATGACCCTTGGGCCAGAGATTACGTGATGCAGCCGCTTACTCTTGTTGAAGAAGGTTACACGCTCTACTCTTGGTCGATCTCACCGATCATTCTACCCTTGCTTATCGTCATCATCATGGTCGGCTTAGCTGTCTACAAACATGGTTTGCGTTCGTTCTTGCAAGGCGTTAAGGAAACGTTCACCGACTGGAAAGGCAACCCCTTCAGACAAAAACATTGGGATATCCGGTTTGTCGCTTTGTTGATGGGAATAATCGCCACCATACAATTCGTGCTCATGTCGAATGTGAGTATTACGGGACCAGAGACACGGATCGGAGCCGTGATCTTGGCATTGCTATTCGGGGATGACATCGTCTTCAATAATACGTACCTGAACGGATTGTTTGCAGAGTTCCCTCGCGTGGGGCTAGGTCCGGAAGAAACACTCGTCATCTTCCTCGTGATCGGCTCCTTCGTGGCTGCACTTCTTAGCAAATCTTTCAAGTTCCGTCTTCCCCGTTCCTCACGCTTGCCCTTCGCGATAGGCGGCGGCTTGCTGATGGGGGTTGCCTCAAGGATCGCTCCCGGATGCAATATAGCGAATGTGATCACGGGCATTGGGGGTTTGTCGATTAGCAGCGTTGTTGTTATTATAGGAATGATGATCGGTATTTTTATTGTTGTTGCTTATGTATTCCGTATGCCATTGCTGTTGTTTCATCGAGGAGAGTAGGAGTTGAAGCATCATGAGCCCACGCATGGTGGATTCTGTATATGAATTGATTGGCGACACACCCGCCGTACAATTGCGACGTCTCGTTGATGATACGTGCGCGGACGTGTTTGTGAAGCTCGAATATTTTAACCCGAGCGGCAGTGTGAAAGATCGCGCCGCGTACAACCTGATTGCGGAAGCGGAACGACAAGGCTTATTGCAACCAGGGGCAACGATTATTGAACCGACTAGCGGCAACACCGGCATTGGACTCGCCATGAATGCCGCTGCCAAAGGGTACAAATCCATTCTGATCATGCCTGACAATAGCACCAAAGAACGAATTAATATCTTGAAGGCCTATGGCTCTCAAGTTGTACTTACCCCTGCTGCGGAGCGAATGCCTGGTGCGATCAGTAAAGCGATGGAATTGAGGGATCAAATTCCCGGCAGCTTTATTCCTCAACAGTTCGAGAATCCGGCGAACCCAGACATTCATCGCACAACGACAGCACTGGAAATTTTGGAGCAAACGGGCGGTCAACTTGATGCGTTCGTGGCCACAGCCGGAACGGGCGGAACCGTCACGGGTACAGGTGAGGTGTTACGGCAGCACTTGCCTCATCTGAAAATTTATGTTGTTGAACCCAAAGGTTCACCGGTCTTATCCGGCGGCCAACCCGGTCCCCACAAAGTGGTCGGCACAAGCCCAGGGTTTATCCCCCCGATCTTGAATACGGAAATTTATGATGAAATTTATCAAGTTGCGGATGATGATGCGTGGAATGTCACTCGTGATTTGGCACGCCTAGAGGGCATTCTTGTGGGGCCTTCATCCGGTGCTTCGGTGTGGACAGGATTGCAAGTGGCCAAGCGGTTAGGCCCAGGTAAACGCGTCCTCTGTATTGCCCCGGATTCAGGTGAACGTTACCTCAGTATGACTGGGTTGTTCGTGTGAATAGGATAGTCTTGTCTTTAAGGATGGTTTAATTACTTAAACCAT
>JBILCM010000135.1:0-3778 GCA_044353165.1 Paenibacillus sp. | reverse complement strand
GGATCTAGTCCCGTCGTCGGTTCATCAAGGAACAGAATATTCGGTCGATGCACAAGGCTTAGTGCCAAATCAAGTCTGCGCCGCATGCCTCCTGAATATTTACCGACTTTGCGATCCGCATCATCGACCAGATTGATCAATTCCAACAATTCCTTCGCTCGCTGTTTCGCATCTGCACTGGAGAAACCGAACAGCCGCGCTTGAAGCACCAATAACTCTTTGCCTGTCAATGCGGGGTCAATGCCGGTTTCCTGCAATGCCACACCGATCTCTTTGCGGATTCGCTCCGGCTCACGTTCTACATCAAACCCGGAAATGCGGGCTTCCCCCGATGTGGGTCGCAGCAATGTGGTCAATACTTGGATTGTCGTCGATTTTCCTGCGCCGTTAGGGCCGAGGAACGCAAAAAATTCACCATTGGCTACCTCAAAGCTGACACCGCGAATGGCCTGCACACCACCTGCGAACTGTTTCACTAACTGTTGAACCTGAATCGTCCCTTTTGACAATACCATCGGCCTCCTGCTTTATGAAAACAAACCTTATACAATCACTATACAAATAGGTGTCAATACAATCAAGCTTTGTAACCTGCAGATAAGAAACCGCCGTAAGGGATGAGTGCCCTTTCGGCACAATGGCGCAATAACTGAGGATTCTGTAGACAGAAATATGCGTCTAACGCTTCCTCTAATGTCGACGCTAGCGATGCATCATACCGTTGTAAATAACGGAACAAATGCTTGCCTTCACCTATCCATTGGCAAGTCGTGCGCAAACGGAATTCACATATCAAGCAAGCCAGCTTCCCTGCCGCAAACCAACCTTCCGCGATCGTGGTCGGTTCTTCAATATCTTCGACTTGCTCCGTCATGAGATATCGGATGTGATCCACTTCGAACGATGACCAAGGCATAGGTCCGTCAAGCAGATCCTGCTTAGCCTCCTCAATAATAAACTGCGCCAGTTCCCCCTCAGCGCGAAGCAGACGTCCCTCCGTGAGCATCCGCTGCAAAGCAGGGTTGGCGGTTCTAATGCCCGCATCGAACATGTCGCGATAATCTGTTGCTGTGAAATAAAACACCTCCACCATCCACCCATAAGCGTGATCCGTTCGGCGGTATGCGCCATCGGCATCTCCTCCACAGATGACCAAATCCAGATCCACGTGCTCACCTACAACCTCCCGGCTCGCACTGCCACCCAACACGGCCAGAAAGCAGTCTGGAAAATATTGCAAAATATAATGCTGTGCCGCCTCCCACGCTGACATCCGCACAGGTCATCACCAACCTTTACTTTTTACCAGTATATGGGCGATCTCGCACTGGCATGTGCCCATAACAAAATCTCATTCCAGCATATTGTAGAGTATCGGAACAAGGGAGGTGATCATTGTGAGCGCAGTTGCAGGTTACGGAGCGGGTCGTTCGGCCGCCTTTGTTTTGGTACTATTCATCTTGTTGGTTATCATCCTCAGTGCCGGCGTATTCATCTAGTGAATTAGCGATTCGTCGCGATTCGTCGCCATGCGTCGCCAATTGTCTCCTGCCCATACGGTGCTTTCAGCCCATGGGAGGAGACCCCCCTACTTACTGATGGAAGGCATGATCTCATGAAATACATCGATATGATTGCTAAACTAGGACTTGGGAACGCACACCCTGGCGGTTTCACAGCTACACTCAAACAGTTACAATGTTACCCGCTGCAACCGAACGATCGGATCTTAGAAGTTGGCTGTGGCACAGGGCGAACTGCATGCCATCTCGCGATGCAAGGGTTTGATGTTACTGCTGTGGACCTACACCCAGACATGTTAGCGAAAGCGAAACGCCGCGCAACATCAATGCGCGTCCACGTGGACTTTGCACAAGGGGACGCCTGTGCTTTACCGTTCCCGGACAACACATTCGATGTTGTCCTGATTGAATCTGTCACCAATTTTGCAGACGTGCAACTTGCCCTTAGAGAGTACTATCGCGTACTTCGCCCTGGCGGTCACTTGTATGACCGAGAGTTGGCTATGACTCAATACTCTACTGAAAATCCACCCGCAGATACTTTGGGGGTTGAGCTAGCGTATCCATCTGTGGATCTACCAGCGGATCTATCAGAGGTTCGTAGGTTGCAGCAAGTATATGAATTGACGGATTTTTTAGGTCTCCGCCAATTGATGACACCCTCGATGTGGGATGAACAGCTAAGGCGTTGTGGATTTAACACCTATCAATTGCTTGAGATCGCACCCTACATCGAGAATAGCGCCCAAGAACGCAATTATGTCGCCGACCCCTATGAATTTATTGATGCAGGGTTGTTTGAGAACCCCGAACTATGGCGAGTTGCTTCAGAATACGCAGAACTGATGGATCTTCATCGTGAAAACTTACTCTATATCTTGATTCATGCTATCAAATGACGGACGGATTCGTGTTAAGCACGTGACGGTTGAGTATAGTCAAAATTTGACGATAATCACACAGCGTTTCCCAGGAACAAGGGGGGATATGTTCAGAAAATGAACATGCGCGTGTCGCAGCCGGTACGTATGTTCAAAAATTGAACATGCGCGTGTCGCAGCCGGTACGTATGTTCAAAAATTGAACATACCCACACCCCAACCCCCATAAAGACGGAGAAAAGGACGCATGTATGTTCAATTTTTGATCATTTGAATCAATTACTTCGGCGAAGACTTGCGATTTCGTGAACGTCTGCCCCCATATGGAGATTTCGACGATGGAGCTTGTGCGGATCTTGTATTCGATCCCCGTCCGCTTCTTTGGCCAGCTGAACCGGGCCTCTCAGGTCGATCAGATCTGCCTGCTCTATCGGGATTACCAGTACTGTTAGTTCTGCTCGTCCTATTCGTTCTATTGCTTTTTTCAAAATCTATCGACTTCTCAGTCTTTTCAGGCTTGTCAGATTCGATTCTGCTCACAGGGGCAGGGGCGAATGAAGACGCACGTAATTTGTATGCATTGCGCTTGTCGATGGACTCCGGTCGTTGTTCGTTACCGGTCCTTGACCATGACCCTGACCTATCACTACGCGTCTCCACCTGGGCTTTGCCCGGTGACTTTGCCGGGGCTTTGCCTATGTACTTTCCCGGTGACTTTACCGGGGCTTTGCCCATGGACTTTCCCGTGGTTTTTCCCGAGGCTATGCCCATGGATTTTCCCGGGGCTTTGCCCTGTGCTTTTCCCGGAAATTTTCGGGATGACTTTACAACCTTCCGGACAGTTTTCGTCGTCTTCGGCTTCTCCTCAATACTAAATTCATCGATGTATCGGCGCTGCAAAGACTGCCCTATGCCTCGCTCAATGGATTGTAGACCGATGCGATCCTTAGGTGTTGACAACGTGATGGCCACACCCACATTCCCTGCCCGACCGGTTCGACCGATGCGGTGAATGTACGTTTCCGTGTCGAGCGGCACATCATAGTTAAACACATGCGTGACGCCTTCCACATCGAGTCCCCGCGCGGCAATATCTGTTGCGACCAGAATTTGCAACTTCGCCTCACGGAATCGCCGCATCACCGCTTCCCGCTTCGCCTGAGTCAGATCACCGTGAAGCTCATCCGCTTCAAAACCTTCCATGATGAGCGCTTCCGTTAGTTTCTTCGCGCGTATCTTCGTCCGGCAAAATACAACAGCCAAGTAAGGGCGGAGGATTTGCATCAAAGTAAACAGTGTTGCTTGCCGTGCGCGATCTGTTGTTTCGATCACCCATTGGCTGATTTCATCCAAAGTGACACGCACAGTTTGAAT
>JBILCM010000134.1:0-3864 GCA_044353165.1 Paenibacillus sp. | reverse complement strand
TCCAAGCTTGAAGTCGTCATCCATCAACACTTGCCGATGTTTCATACCGAGCATTGCGTCTATTGCACCTTCTTAAGCGAAGGAACGGATTACACGAACTGCGGGCGTCCTTGCGAAGCACATCGCGTGAGCTTGCGTGATCGCATCGGGATGTCCCACCCCGTGCGTGTCGATGAAGGGTGTCGAAACACGGTGTACAATGCGGTCGAGCAGTCGGGTGCGGAATATTTGGATCATTTTGTCGAATTGGGCGTTCAGTCCTTCCGTGTCGAGTTTCTCGAAGAAACACCCGATCAGGTGATGCATGTTCTTGGCCTCTATAACAAAGCGTTGCGCGGCGAAGTAAGCGGCACGCACGTCTGGCGCACATTGAAAGCGACCAACCAACTGGGTGTGACCCGGGGTCAACTCGTGAAATAACGGATGCGAATAGGTTGACGTCATTCCGTTGCGATTTCATTCCCAGACTCAAAATCAAATGCAAGCTGGCCATCGGTCTGATCTGTCTGCGCTTTCGGGGGATTTGCCCGCGTTCCTCCTTTGCGGCTGCCATGTTTTTTCAACAATTCCTTGGCAGTAGAACTTGCTTCTTTCGAACGTTTGGTTCCCCAAAGAACTTCTCTCGCCCGGCGATTGGCTTGTGCAAGGTCGATCATCGGAAGCGAACCTGTGATGATCCAAGGCTCATGGATATGCTCCGCCGGAACATGGCTCAGTTCAGGCACATAACGGCGAATAAATAGACCGGTTGGGTCGTGTTCTTGGGATTGTTTCACGGGGTTGTAAATGCGAATCGTGTTGAAGCCGGTCACACCCGCTTGCATCTGCATCTGGCTGTAATGAATGCCTGGCTCGTAATCGAGAAACAATTGGGCCAGGGTGAGCGATGGGGTGCGCCAGTCTAGCAACAGCGTATTACAAACAAAAGAAACGAGCATGGCTCGGGAGCGGAAGTTGACATATCCGGTCGCATGGAGACAACGCATGGCAGCATCGATGAGCGGGAAACCGGTTTTACCGGCGGCCCAGCGTTCGTGGGCTTCCTCATCCCAAGGGAATCGAACCGCATCGAAAGCGGGATTCATCGATTGATGTGCCAAAGCAGGTTCGTCCTCAAGACGTTGGATGAAATGGCAGTGCCAATGCAACCGCGACAAGAAAGCGGACAGGTGGCGGCGATGGCCGCTTGGCGCTTGTGCGATGGCCGCATGGGTCGCTTGTACAACTTGCCGCATCGACAGGTTGCCCCATGCAAGGTAAGGAGAAATGCGGCTGCACGATTGCATCGACGCAAGCGGCTTCGAAATATCGTAATTGTAACGGGTCGAACGATCCGTTAGGAATGAGCGAAGTGCACGCATCGCATGAGCCGTGCCCCCTTGTTGACCGGCAAGTATCTTCATACCCGGAATCGGGAAGCTGGGTCGCGTGACACCTCGTCGGAGCATGGCAGGCACTGCTTTCACGCTTTCGATGCATTCGGGAGATGGTGTCGTTGGCTGTTGCATGAAAGCGGTCCAAAGACGGGTGAAATCATCGCGGCTGGCAAGCCGCCGCACAACGCCGTGATGTTGAAACTCAACAAACGGAAGTCCTCTTGCTTTCATCCACCGATGCACCCTGCGGTCCCTTGCGAAGGTGAGCGGTGTCCCATTCTCTTCATGAGCCAGCAGTCGGAACGGTCCGATTGTTGCAAGGATAGCATCAAGAACGGACTCTATTTCCGCTTCAGCCGTATACAGGGAACCTCCCTGCAGTTCAAGCTGTTGGTGAAGCTCGTGTAAACTTTGCTCTACAAATTGTTGATGGCGAATGGACAGATCACCAGCTTGCCAGATGGAAGGTTCCCATACGAAAATCGGCAGAATCGGTCCTGATGTCGCGGCTGTATAGAGCGGAAGATGATCTACTGCTCGAATGTCTCGTTTAAACCAGACGACTTGATGCAACCGGCTCACCTTTCTCTTCGTTCATCATCTATGTGTAGTGATTGTAACACGTCTCATTCACACATCCTACGGATGGCGAGATCGAAAAATTGCGAATGTTACATTCCGTGTGCATGGTATAATGCAATAGAGAATACTGTTGCCTTAAGAATGGAATTCACGGAGCGCACTTCAACAAACGACCAGTATAACTGGTTTCTTATCGGAGGCATGATGATCGACCCGATGATCGCGGAATGGAAACACGTATTTAAGCTGGATCCAGAAAAATCGTTGACTGACGAAGCGTTGGATGCTTTGTGCTTGTCGGGTACAGATGCGATCATCGTTGGGGGCTCCAGCGGGGTAACCTATGACAACACGATCGATTTGTTATCGCGTATTCGTCGCTACGCAACGCCGTGCGCATTGGAAGTGTCGGAAATCGAGGCGGTCGTGCCGGGGTTTGACCTCTATTTGGTCCCGGTTGTGTTGAACGCGCTGGACCCGGAATTTATTGTTGGCAAACACCAACGCGCCTTGACCCGTTACGGCAATGTGTTGCCAGCGGACGGTATCGTTGCAGAAGGTTATATTATTGCGAATCCAGATTGTGAAGCTGCGCGTGTGGCTTCGGCGCGAGCACCGCTTGAAGAAGCGGACATTGTCTCGTACGCGCGATACGCAGACCGGCTGTTGCGGCTTCCCATCGTTTATTTGGAATATTCAGGCATGTTCGCGCCGATGGAAGTTGTGAGGAAGACTCGCCATGCGCTAAGGCAAGCACAGCTGGTGTATGGCGGGGGCATTGACAGTGCCCAACGGGCGGCCGAAGCTGCCGCAATGGCCGATACCATCGTGGTGGGGAACGTGATCTACACCTCGCTAGCACAGGCGCTTGAGACGGTGAAAGCTGTGAAAAATACATAACACCCATCGCAGAACTATCGAAGAAGGCAGGTATGTAGCAAGTATGATGCCATCCATACAACAGATTCAACAATCCATCGCCGCACTCAATCCGATGCAACGGGCAGCTGTCGAGGCAACGGATGGACCTTTGCTCATTCTCGCAGGGGCAGGCAGCGGCAAGACGCGTGTGCTGACGCACCGGATTGCCTATTTGGTAGGCGTGAAAGATGTCGCGCCTTGGAGCATCCTGGCGATCACGTTCACGAACAAAGCCGCCCGCGAAATGCAGGAGCGGGTCGCCAAACTCGTCGGTGCGCATGGGCGCGATATATGGGTTTCGACCTTCCACTCGATGTGTGTACGCATCCTGCGCCGTGATATCGAGCGGATTGGATATAGCGCGAACTTCACCATTCTAGATACGACCGATCAGTTATCTGTTATTCGTAACTGTATGAAAGATTTCAATATCGACAGTAAGAAATTCGAACCGCGCGCGATTGCGGCTGCGATCAGCAACGCCAAGAACGAGTTGATCGATCCGATGCGGTACGAGCAGAAGATCGGCGATTATTTTCAAGGCATCGTCGCAAGGGTGTACAGGGAGTATCAGCGCAGGTTGAAGCTGAACAACTCGCTTGATTTTGACGACTTGATCATGATGACGATTCAGTTATTTAAGGACGAGCCGCAGGTGCTTGAGTTTTACCAGCATCGATTTCAATACATCCACGTGGATGAATATCAAGATACGAACCGAGCGCAATATATGCTCTGTCGCATGTTGGCAGATCAGCACCACCGCATCTGCGTGGTTGGGGACTCTGATCAATCGATCTATCGCTGGCGAGGAGCGGATTTGTCGAATATCTTGAACTTCGAAGCCGATTACCCTGAATCCAAGACGATATTGCTCGAACAGAATTATCGATCTACCCAGACGATTCTGGACGCAGCGAACGAGGTCATTGGGCACAACATCGGACGCAAAGACAAGAAGCTCTGGACAGACAATGCCCAAGGC
>JBILCM010000019.1:0-37446 GCA_044353165.1 Paenibacillus sp. | reverse complement strand
GGTTGATAGGTTCGAGGTGGAAGCACGGCAACGTGTGCAGCTGACGAATACTAATCGGTCGAGGGCTTATCCACAATGCAACACAACACACCACCAACGTTTCGCATCCGGTTTTCAGGGAATAACCTATTTTCATCGGTTATTTCATAATAATCCATTTCTTGGAGAGATACCCAAGTGGCTCAAGGGGACCCTCTGCTAAGGGGTTAGACTGCGTAAGTGGTGCGAGGGTTCGAATCCCTCTCTCTCCGCCATAGGTCTCAATAGAAATGGGTATATTATTCTTGGCGGCGTAGCTCAGCTGGCTAGAGCGTACGGTTCATACCCGTGAGGTCGTGGGTTCGACCCCCTCCGCCGCTACCAATTTTTAAGGACGCTTAGCTCAGCCGGGAGAGCATCTGCCTTACAAGCAGAGGGTCGGCGGTTCGATCCCGTCAGCGTCCACCATACCATCCTATCGCGGGGTGGAGCAGTCCGGTAGCTCGTCGGGCTCATAACCCGAAGGTCGTAGGTTCAAATCCTGCCCCCGCAACCAAATTAATTAATCGCACATGGAGCTGTGGTGTAGTGGCCTAACATGCCTGCCTGTCACGCAGGAGACCGCGGGTTCGAATCCCGTCAGCTCCGCCATTCCCCAAAGACGCAAGACGGCTTGGTAGCTCAGTCGGTAGAGCAAAGGACTGAAAATCCTTGTGTCGGCGGTTCGATTCCGTCCCAAGCCACCATCAAGATTGCCTCACGGAGGATTAGCGAAGTGGCCAAACGCGGGAGACTGTAAATCTCTTCCCTTACGGGTTCGGTGGTTCGAATCCATCATCCTCCACCATTTTTAATATTATATTTATTATTTCCCATTAAAATTGTCTTTAGAGGTTATCTCAACGATGATCATAAATTATCTGATATGCTCTCTCTTAAGTTAAACAGGGTTAATAAACCTTAGACTTAAGATGGAGCATTTTTATTTTTGATCGTACCCCATCATCTACTACGAGTGTTCAAAGCGCGTCTATCAATGCTGATCGTAGCCATTGACCAGAATGTCTAATTTCCCTGTCGTGGGATCGATAATGAGGCCATGTACAGGGGTGCCGCTTGGCAAAAGTGGGTGATTTTTGATAATATCAACACTTTTCAAAACCCCTTGTGTCACATTATCAAACCCTGTCAACCACCGGGAAAGATCGATGCCTGAATGACGCAACGTATCGATCGTGATTTGCGTCACACCCTGAGCACGTGCTTTGGATATAATCCCTTCTGCGTTTAACCCCGTCATCCCACATTCATGGTGCCCTACAACAAATACTTCTTTTGCAGCCATTTCGTACAAAGCTACAATAATGCTGCGCATGATATTGCCGAAAGGCTGCGTCACGATGGCACCTGCATTGCGAATGATTTTGGCATCTCCATTGCGTAGATTCATGGCTCTTGGTAACAGATCTATGAGTCGTGTGTCCATACAGGTGAGTACGACAATTTGTTTATTAGGAAATCTTGTGGTGAGAAATTGTTCGTATTCCTTGTTCGTCACAAATGTTTGGTTATGCTTCATGATAGACATAAGATGATCCATTGTATATCCCCCGGGAAATCTAAATTCATAGTACAATTATAGCTAAGATATTCTAGTGAGCAACTATTTTTCATTGGTTATGTCAGCGATCAGGACAGGGGTATGTTACAATGAGGGGAAAATGGTTCGTGCGGGGATGAAGAGCATAATGGATTTCGAACTGTTACGGTTGAAATTGGAAAGCATACTGCACCATAAAGTAATGATTGAGGAACGATCTGCCCATGCGCATTCAAGTGCAACACGGCAATTTACTCGAATTGAGATTGATAAGAATGTAGATCTGGTGATTGACGGACAGATAACAGAAGTTGAACGCAACCTTGTTTCCTTGTTGTTTACCCAAATACCACCCGCATTGGCGGATGATGAACAACAAATTCGAAGGTTGTCTGGATGGTTGATAGAAAAAATCGCAGAAAATCAAATCGAAGCTCCGTTGCCTAACATTCTTCAACAGTGGCCTGCATTGCGCAAACAGAAAGTACCCTTACTTCTTTATGGAGACTTTCGCGAAGACCATCAAACATCATATCAAGAGTTGCAAAAGTTATTAAAATCATTCTTTGAGACCGAGGTTACACTTATACCTTTAGAAACCAAAGAATGGCTTATTCTTGGAGATGAGTCGCTGCTTGCATCAGGACGGGAAGAAGGCGAAGAGAGCATTGAAGAAACATTATCTGCACTTGCTTCGGCATTGCATGATATGGTTGCCAGTGAATGGATGGGCGAGTGTCATGTTGCAACGACGTATCCTGTTGAACCGACTGTTTCATTGCTTAAAGTTACCGCCAGTTTACGAGAAGCCATGATTTTAGGACGAACGTATAGAGTATCCTCGAATGTACATTTGCCTTGGGAATTACGATTGGAAACATTATTACATACATTGAATGCTCAGGCCCAAATAACGTTCATCAAGGGGATTCTTCATCCTGAGGACGACAAACTTGATCGTGGTGAAACGGTTGGCGACGAAATGGATGGTGAGATGTTGGCTACGTTAGAAACATTTTTTATGGAAAATTGCAATGTATCTGACACGGCAAAACGGTTATACATCCACAGGAATACACTTTTGTACCGCTTGGATAAATTTAAACAAGAGACCAGCATGGATGTTCGAAACTTCGACCATGCCATACTTGTAAAACTTGCTTTGCTCTTGTATAAAGTGACGAAAAGACAATAATTTTTTTGTGAATCTTGTGTATAGTCGTCCTAGCAAGACTAAGGTACACTTTATATAAATAATTATTAATTCTATAGGGGGATGTTATTGCATGGCTGGTGTCCGCTTAGAACACATTTTTAAAAGGTATGTAGGAAATAATACGCCATCGGTTTCTGATTTTCACTTGGATATCCAGGACAAAGAATTTTTGGTCCTTGTTGGTCCGTCAGGTTGTGGAAAATCGACGACTTTGCGGATGATCGCAGGTCTTGAAGAAATCTCCGAAGGTAATTTGTATATTGGTGACCGTATCGTGAATGACGTTGCACCGAAAGATCGCGATATTGCGATGGTATTCCAATCTTACGCACTTTATCCACATATGAACGTATATCAGAACATGGCATTCGGTTTGAAACTTCGCAAATTTAAGAAAGCGGATATTGACAAGCGTGTGCGTGAAGCCGCAAAAATTCTTGATATCGAACACTTGTTAGACCGCAAGCCGAAGGCGCTCTCCGGTGGTCAACGTCAGCGTGTTGCGTTAGGTCGGGCCATTGTTCGTGAACCCCAAGTGTTCCTTATGGACGAACCGCTCTCCAACTTGGATGCGAAACTTCGCGTTGCGATGCGCGCAGAAATTTCAAAATTGCACAAGCGTTTGGAAACAACCGTTGTATATGTAACGCATGACCAGACAGAAGCGATGACGATGGGCAGCCGAATCGTCGTAATGAAAGATGGATTTATTCAACAAGCGGCCACGCCTGAAGAAGTTTATAACAATCCATTGAACGTATTCGTGGCCGGCTTTATCGGGTCACCTTCCATGAACTTTATTCACGGTTTATTGGAAGAAGAGGGTGGTCAACTTCGATTCAAAGCGAAGAATGTTGATGTTGCATTCCCAGAAGGCCGCGCGAAAATCCTTCGCGATAGAGGATTTGCTGGGAAAGAGGTCATCTTCGGTATTCGCCCGGAAGATATTCACCAGGAGCCTGTGTTTATCGAAGCTTCACCGAGCAGTGTTGTTCATGCGAAAATTGAAGTTGCAGAGAATCTTGGTCACGAAATGTTCCTTTACTTGGCAGGACTCGGCACAGAATCTGTGATTGCACGTATCGATGGTCGTTCCGGATTGAAAGAAGGAACTACGGTAAAGCTTGCAATGGACATGAATAAAGCGCACATTTTTGACAAAGAAACAGAGAAGAACGTATTCTTGTAATCCATCGCCTCAAACGTGAGAACAGTAAGTGCCCTGATCAGGTACTTACTGTTTTTTATATTCCACACATGCGGTTGATTTCATAGCACGTTTCCTTTACCATGGATAGGGAAGTTATGATGGTATGGGAGACGTTCAAACCATGGCGAAGCATGTGAAAGTAGCAGATGTGGTTCAACGCTTTTCACTCGAAGTGTTGGCTGGCGAAGAAGGACTGAAGCGCACAATCGCCTTAGCGGATTTGCACCGGCCAGGTTTGGAATTAGCGGGATATACCAATTATTATGCTAAGGATCGCGTGCAGATCTTAGGGAAAACAGAGATATCATTCTTAGAAACCTTAGCACCGAAAGTGCGTGCAGAGCGAGCGGCGTTCTTATGTCAAGAAGAAACGCCATGTTTGTTAGTCACAAGAAACCTCGATGCCCCTCCAGAGCTTGTTGAAGCCAGTATGACGTACCATATGCCATTATTGCGAAGCGCGCTTCCGACGACGACGTTATCTAGCCGGTTGACGGATTTTCTGGAAAACAAGCTTGCGCCGTCAACAACGATTCATGGCGTACTTGTGGATATTTATGGCGTCGGTATGCTTATTACGGGCGCTAGTGGTATCGGTAAAAGTGAAACTGCGCTTGAATTAGTCAAGCGAGGACATCGACTTGTAGCAGACGACGCTGTTGAAATTCATCAAACGGCAGACAACGAGTTACACGGGAACGCCCCGGATTTAATTCGTCATTTGCTTGAAATACGAGGTTTGGGCATTATCAACGCGATGACCTTATTTGGGGCAGGCGCTGTTCGAAATTACAAAAAAATATCAGTGGTTTGCCGGTTGGAGACATGGCAACAAGATAAGCAGTATGATCGACTTGGCCTAGATGAAGAGATGACACGAATCATTGACACGGATTTGCCGCTTGTGACGATCCCTGTTCGTCCCGGACGAAATTTAGCCGTCATTATTGAAGTAGCAGCGATGAATTACAGGTTGAAACGGATGGGATACAACGCGGCGCAGCAGTTTACTTCTCGATTGACAGAGACCATTGCAGAAGATTTTGACGAAATGGAATGACGAAATGGAATAAAGGGGTGTAAAACAATGGGTTATGAAGCAGCGTTCGACCCAATTGCCTTCTCGATCGGGCCATTGGTAGTTCATTGGTACGGGATTATTCTAGGGACCGGAGCTGTCGCAGGCCTATTGCTTGCGGTAAGGGAAGGAAGACGATATGGCATCATTCCAGATTTCTTTGTGGATTTGCTGCTCATTGGCGTGCCTTCTGCCATTGTTGGCGCAAGATTATACTATGTCGCCTTCCGTTGGCAAGATTACCAAAATAACCCGCTCGATGTGTTCAAAATTTGGGAGGGCGGTATTGCGATTTACGGCGCACTCATTGGTGCCATCATCGCAGGGTACTTCTATATCCGGCGTAAGGGGTACAACTTCTGGCGTATAGCAGATATTGCTGCACCTAGTTTGATCATTGGACAAGCCATTGGGCGATGGGGGAATTTTGTAAATCAAGAAGCGTATGGCGGTCCTGTCACAGAGCAATTTTTACGTAACAGCTTGCATTTGCCCGATTTTATCGTGAATCAGATGTTCATTAATGGATTGTACCGACATCCTACATTCTTGTATGAGTCAATCTGGAACATTGTTGGGTTACTATTGTTGTTCGCATTGCGTCGTCAATTGTTCGTACGAGCCGGGGAAATTCTGCTCAGTTATTTTGCATGGTACTCGCTTGGGCGGTTTTACATTGAAGGGCTAAGAACGGATTCGCTCGCATTCCAAGGTCCGCGTTGGTTGGATGCCGTATTGGAAGCACTCTGGTCTCCAATCTTAATGTTCTCTTCACCAGGCAAAATGGAGTATGGCAACATTCGCATTTCACAGTTGGTGGCCGTATGTCTGATCATATCCGCAATCGCACTGATCATCTTTCGCCGGGTGAAAGGGTACGCTGCTGCAAAATATGCCGATCCTATCGTGTCAACGAAAGCCGTTCCTTCGACGGAGCCTGCAGAGCAAGGCGATGCAACGTGATCAATACGGTGTTGTTTGATTTGGACGGGACGATATTGGATACGAATGAGTTGATTTTTCGATCATTCGAGTACGTTTGGGAACGCAAGGGGATCAACCCTATTACGAGAGCGCAGTTGGTTCCTTATATGGGGGCCAAATTGTACGATATCTTTAAGGAAACTACGGGTGCAACGGATGCTGGTGTGGAAGAACTGATTCGAATTTACCGCGAATACAACTTCGCACATCATGATGAGCTGGTGAAGCCATTTCCTTATGTGGCAGAAACGATGAGCCACTTACACGACAACGGCATCCGCATGGGTGTCGTTACGACAAAAATTCGGCTCACATCGGAATTGGGCTTGAAACATTGTGACTTGGATCGGTTTATTGAAACGATCGTTTCGCTTGATGATGTGATCCATGCAAAGCCACACCCTGAACCTATCATAACGGCATTGCGGCGTATGGACGTGAAAGCATCTGAGGTCGTGATGGTGGGCGATAGCGCGGGGGATTTGATTGCGGCTCATCGGGCAGGTGTGCAATCCGTGGCTGTAGGTTGGTCGATCAAGAGCAAAGAAGAATTACAACGTTGCAATCCGAATTATTGGATCCATGATATGCGGGACCTTCCACAACTTGTGGGTGTGGCGAGGGAAGGCCCATGAGAAGGTTAGAACGGTATCCTACCCCTTCGCAAGCGGGGGTCAATTCATTATGGCATGTGTATCGCACGGTCCGCTTTTGGAAAGCTGTGCGTAATTTTGTATTCATTCAAATGTCGAGATACATCCCTTTCCTGCCTGTAAAACTGTGGATATTCCGTTATTTACTCGGCATGAAGGTAGGAGCATATACTTCATTCGCGTTGATGGTGATGCCAGATGTGTTTTTTCCTGAACGCATTACCGTGGGTCGCAATTGTATTATTGGTTACAACACGACGATCTTAACGCATGAGTATTTAATTCAAGAGTATCGGTTGGGGGACGTGGTCATTGGCAACGATGTGATGATTGGTGCGAACTGCACGATTCTCCCAGGAATCGTGATCGGAGACCGTGCAGTCATTGCTGCGGGTTCGGTTGTGCATAAAGACGTTGCAGCAGGTCGCCTTGTCGGGGGGAATCCGATCCAAGAAATCAAACGAGGAGGCGACTTGTAAGTCGACCTCCTCGTTTGAGCAGCGGCTGCTATATAAATTTTTATTTTTTGGCCTTCGCGGATGGTTTTAACTCGTAGACGGCTATCGTCCCACTGACTTCATGGGCAGCAAGCAAGAGTGCATTGCCCGTTGGGCTGCCCGTGGCCGGAACAAACTTCAATCCTTCAGGAGCCAAGTCACCAGACACATCTTTGCCATTGAACTGTCGACTTGAGAAATATTCAACAAAGACAGGTTGTTGGGGTTGACTGACATTGTAGGCTACGATACCACCGGATCGTTCTAGTCCAACGAAGGCATAATGATGGCCGGCAATGTGACCAACAGCCGCAGTCTCTGGCTCAGGACCTTTGTCATCACTGCGGTCATCGAACGTGTTGTTCGAGTTCGAAACGTTGAATGATTTGCCCAATGCAGCGGCCGTAATGAATTCAAGATGATTGCCGCTATCAAACACCTGCTTCATGTTGGATGCATCCCAGATTGAGAACGAACGTGCACCATAAGCGTACAATGCTTCATATTTGCCATTCGCATTCTTGCCCATCGCAGTTGTGGTTAATAATCGGCCCAACTGGCTATCGAGCAGGAGACCATTCTTGACCATATGATCGAGCTGGCCTTGGGTAACGCCCTTGTAGTTCTCAGCCTTTAAGTCGAGCTGGTTCGCTAAATCTTTGATACGCGCTTCCTCTGAAAAACCGCTGTAATCTTGTGCATCCCCTTCATTGGGTGTAATGAGATAACTTTTACCTTTGACGGTGTAAAGCGCCAGTCCATCCGGTTGATACATGCCAAGCACGGGCCATGGATTGATATTGATGCTGTTGTCGCGGTTGGAAGCATCAAAGGCATTCTTGCCCAGAGAATGATCCTTAAATCCGAGATGCCTTACAGATGTAAACTTTCGGGAAGTCAGATCTAACGTTGCTATCGCATTGTTTTCTTGCAGAACGACATAGGCCGTCTTGCTGTCTTCAGCAATGACCGTATATTCAGGTTCAAAATCTTGAGCATAAGTAGCGTCTGCTTTCACCTTACGAATGCTAGGATCAATAATTTGGGTATCCGTGAAACGTACGGTCGTGACTTGCGCTTGTGTTAACTTCGCGACGCCCCCCGAGACATCGATCATGGATACACTGCCCTCAGGGTTGATC
The DNA here is from genome assembly GCA_044353165.1 of Paenibacillus sp. Classification (GTDB taxonomy): domain Bacteria; phylum Bacillota; class Bacilli; order Paenibacillales; family YIM-B00363; genus JBILCM01. The sequence continues at coordinate 29,087 of JBILCM010000019.1, read as the reverse complement.
TTGTAATCGTCGCTTGGCGAACCCTCATTCGAGGAGATGACCCAGCGACCGTCAGGACTGAATGTTACGGCATCTGGTAATGAACCCACCTGAACATGACTCAAATAACTCCCTTCAGCATTCACGAAAACAACAAATCCAGAATCTGTAGCAGGTTCAGCAGGCACTGCGATGGCAACGAAGGCTCCATTGGGTGAAACGGCGACACTCGTCAAATCGCTAATATTTTTGAGTCCACCGGCCAATTCGGTAATGGGAATGCGTTTTTTGAGGGGGATATCGCCAAATTTACCGCTTTGGAGTCCTGACAAGCTCACCATGTCCAAAGCCTTAGCAGATCCATTGACCGAAAACATCGTTTTTGTGCGCTGCTCATAGTCTACGATTTCGGTTCCGCCTTCGCTTAGTTTGGCCCCGCTCGAATAGCGACCGATGAAGGAGATCGCAAGTTCCCCTGAGCCCGGGTAAGACAGGAGCGGTTGCTGGTTTGCGGCTTGCGCCAAATAACCGGGAAGGGTGCTGACTACGACGGTCAAGGCAAGAGCGGCCGTTAGCCAATGTTTAGTCGATACTTTCATTCCATAACCTCCATAAAATATAATAACTTTATTTAGCTTATCAAGTCTGTGTTAAGAGATTGTGTTGATTATGTAAAACCAGTGTTTATTTTTTGGTTTTAGAGGAAGTTGACGGTGTGGGGGTTGCATGGTATTATAACGTTTAAACGCTTTTGTTTAGTAAAATGTTAGCACTTTAATTCATTAAAGCATATGGAAGTGTAAAGAACGGGGGAATTCCAGTGTCAAAACCGAAGGTATTCGAGAAACCTGTCGGGGTGAAAGATTATTTGCCGGAGGCCGTCGAACGACTCCGCCGCTTGGAGACGGATGTGCTTGCTTGCATGCGGCGTTGGGGGTATCGGGAAATTATGACGCCGACGTTGGAATTTTACGATACGGTAGGCGTTGCAAGCGCAACGACAGACAGGAAATTATTTAAACTGCTAGACCGCTGGGGAACAACACTTGTGATGCGTTCGGATATGACGGCGCCCATCGCTCGGGTCGTTGCTTCATTGTTGAAAGATACGCCGCTACCGATTCGACTCGCTTATCATGCGAACGTTTTTCGTGCCATTGAAGAAGAAGCGGGCCGGAGCGCTGAATTTTTTCAGACGGGCGTAGAGTTGGTTGGCGATGCAAGTGCTGAAGCGGATGCAGAAGTGATTGCCTTGGCAATCGCTTCATTGCAAGCGGCGGGTGTGCGTAAGTTCCGCGTTGCTCTTGGCCACATGGGATTTGTGCAAGGGTTGTTCGAACAGATGTTGCCCAATCTTCCTGAAATGCAAGAGGTACTCAAAGATATGTTGTTGCGCCGCGATTATGTCGGTTACCGGGATGCGCTGAAGCGATTATCGATACCTGAATCGGTGCGACAAGATCTTGAAGGAATTCTTCGTTTACGCGGCAATCGTGAGGTGTGTGATCAGGCGCTCGCGATGTCGCACCATGAAATGGCGAGAGCGGCGATTCGCCATTTGCTCGATGTATGGGATGTCCTCCATGCGTATGGTATGATTCAACATGTGATTATCGATCTGACCATGACAGGAGATTTCAATTACTATACAGGGTTGACCTTCGAAGGGTACGCTTCCGATTTAGGATTTCCTGTGTTAAGCGGGGGACGGTACGACAATCTGCTCGGGTTATTCGGTCGATCCGCGCCTGCGACGGGGTTCTCCTTGAAGACGAACCGGATTATGGAATACCTCAGTTCGGTGCATGAGATGCATTGCGCATCTAGTGACGAGCATATTCTGATCACGTATACTGCGCAACTTCGATCGGAGGCATTACGCTATGCTACGGAACTGCGCAGCCATCCGAATGTTGTCGTCACAACGGCACGAATCGATGTTGCGGATGCGCAAGAGATGTTCCGTGGACAATCGTATGATCGTATCATTCCATTCGAGTGAGGGGGACATGTGGGATGCGTGACGGAGAAATATTACGGATAGCGATGCCCAAGGGGCGCATTTATAAGAAAGCGGCGGCATTGTTCAATGAAGCCGGGTTGCAATTGCCAGACGATCTGGATGATTCTAGAAAATTAATTATTCCCATTCCCGAACTTAGGCTGGAATTCATTATGGCGAAACCTGTTGATGTACCGACATATGTGGAATACGGTGTAACAGACCTTGGTATCGTGGGGAAAGATGTGTTGGTTGAAGAGAATCGGGACATCTATGAGTTGTTGGATCTGGGGATTGCACGTTGCCGGATGTCCGTCATCGCATTGCCAGATTGGAAGCCGACGCTCCATCCAAGGGTAGCTACCAAATATCCGAACGTCGCATCTCGATATTTTCGCGAACGTGGTCAACAAGTAGAAGTCATAAAGCTTAACGGTTCCATTGAACTGGCGCCGCTCATTGGCTTGGCGGATCGGATTGTCGATATGGTGGAGACGGGTTCGACCCTTCGCGAGAATGGACTTGTTGAGATGGAGACGGTGTTTGAGATCACAAGCCGCCTCATTGCCAACCGCGTGAGTTATCGGATGAAGAGTGAAGCTGTGCAGTCGTTATGCGATCGTCTGGCTGCAGTGACCGCAGTAAGATCATAAGGCAGGAGGATGCGCGCGTGTTTAAGCAAGAACAACAATCAACAGAGAAGCAACGTGTGCTAAGAACGATGCGGCCGGAACAATTTCAACTGGATCGGCGCATTGATACAGAGAATGAAGAGCAGCAACGCACAGTGAAAGAAGTTGTAGATCACGTCAGGCGACAAGGTGATGCGGCTGTTATTGCATATACCGCGAAGTTTGACAACGTATCATTAACACAAGCAACGTTGCGGTTGTCCGCTGCAGAACTCCAAGCGGCGTATGCGCAAGTTGAACCTGAGTTTGTTGCAGCGTTGCGCGCAGCGGCTCACAACATTCGCATCTATCATGAGAAGCAGTTGCGTTCCTCTTGGATCGATGTGCAGCCGAATGGAACCACGCTGGGCCAAGTGATTCGCCCGCTGAGCCGAGTCGGTGTTTATGTACCTGGAGGCAAAGCCGCCTATCCATCATCGGTACTCATGAACATCATTCCTGCAGCGGTTGCCGGCGTGAAAGAGATTGTCATGGTCACGCCGCCATCGACAGCGGGACAGGAAGGGATCAACCCTTATATCTTGGTCGCGGCTGCTGAAGCGGGTATCACGGAAGTGTACCGCATCGGGGGCGCACAAGCTGTGGCGGCATTGGCTTACGGCACAGAGACCATTCAGGCGGTAGATAAAATTGTGGGTCCAGGCAATATATACGTTGCCTTGGCCAAGCGGCTCGTCTATGGGATCGTCGACATCGATTCGATTGCCGGACCGAGCGAGATTGTCGTCATTGCCGACGATGCAGCCAATCCGGCCTACGTCGCGGCCGATATGCTGTCGCAAGCGGAACATGACGAGATGGCATCCGCCGTATGCATTACACCGTCGTTGGCCTTGGCTGAAGCAGTGTCCCAAGAGGTGGAACGTCAACTCGATGCATTGCCGCGTCGCGCAATTGCTGAGGCTTCGATCCGTCAGCACGGGGCAATACTGCTTGTCGATTCGCTCGAGGAAGCGATCCGCGTGAGTAACCGTCTGGCACCTGAGCATCTTGAACTGATGGTGAAGGAACCTTGGACTTGGTTGGGACGCATCGAGCATGCGGGTGCAATCTTCCTAGGTCCATACAGTTCGGAACCGGTAGGGGATTATTTCGCCGGGCCCAACCATGTATTGCCGACAAGCGGAACGGCGCGATTCTTCTCGCCACTTGGCGTGGACACGTTCATGAAACGATCAAGCTTGATTGCATACAGCCGTGAAGCGCTCATGTCTACAGCAGATCAGATCATGCTGTTGGCGCGCAAAGAAGGACTTGAGGGACATGCAAGAGCGATTGAGATTCGCCTGCAACAGGAGAGGCAGTCCAATCACGAATGAATGATCAGACGCAATGGGAGAAAGGACAGATGAAACGTGGAGAATAACAATCAACGATTCGCACAAATTGCAAGGAAAACGAATGAGACAGACATTCAATTGTCTTTGCAGCTGGATGGCCAAGGCATGTCTCAGTTGGAAACCGATGTACCGTTCTTGAATCATATGCTGGATTTATTCACAAAGCATGGTTTTTTCGATCTCACGGTGCAAGCGCGCGGGGATGTGGAGATTGACGATCACCACACGACCGAAGACATTGGCATCTGTCTGGGCATGGCACTGAAGGAAGCCTTGGGGGATAAACGAGGCATCAAGCGATATGCCAGTGTGTTCGTACCCATGGACGAAGCGCTTGCGCAAGTGATCATTGATGTTAGCGGGCGGCCGCATTTTGAAATGCGAGGCACATTCCCAGCCGCATCGGTGGGCTCGTTCACGGTGGAACTCGTTCACGAATTTTTGTGGAAGCTGGCGTTGGAGTCCCGGATTACCTTGCACGTTATTATCCACTATGGTCACAACACACACCATATGGTTGAAGCTGTCTTTAAAGCACTCGGTCGCGCACTCGATGAAGCTACTTCGATTGATCCTCGTGTGCAGGGGGTACCCTCGACGAAAGGGGTACTGTAGACCGTGATAGCAATCATTGATTATGGCATGGGAAATTTGCATAGTGTCTCCAAAGCTGTCGAACGGCTAGGATGCGAGACGGTCGTGACATCCGATCCAGAGGCGATCCGCCGAGCGGATGGTGTTATTTTACCAGGTGTGGGTGCTTTCGGCGATGCGATGGAACTCATTGACCAATCCGGATTGGACAAGACCATCCGCGAAGTTGCAAATTCAGGAACACCGCTTCTTGGCATCTGTCTGGGGATGCAATTGTTATTCACCGAGAGCGAGGAATATGGCACGCACAAGGGACTGGATGTGTTGCCTGGTCGCGTGGTAAGATTCCGCGGTGATTTCAAGGTGCCGCACATGGGCTGGAACCGACTGCAATTGTTGCAGGGGAGTCCGCTGTTCACCGATGATTGGCAAGGCGGTTATGCTTATTTTGTTCATTCGTACCGCGTCATGCCAGACGAGCGCACGGATTTGTTGGCTGTGACCGATTACTACGGTGAAGTATCCGCGATTGTTGGCCGCGGCAATACATTCGGCATGCAATTTCACCCTGAGAAAAGCGGTGATGTCGGTATGCAACTGCTCGACAATTTTTTGGCACTCACAGGTTCACCGCGCTTGATATTAGCTAGGAAGGAAGCATGAACTTCATGAATAATGAATTTGTCGTTTACCCTGCGATCGATATTCGCGGCGGCAAGTGTGTACGCTTATTTCAGGGTGATTATAACCAAGAAACCGTCTATGGCGATCGACCCGCAGAGATGGGGGAGCGCTTCGAACGCGAGGGAGCGACATGGCTCCATGTTGTCGACCTTGACGGTGCGAAGGCCGGACAACCGACGAATTTGGCCGCCATCGAAGGGATTATTCAGGCCGTGAGGATGCCTGTGCAGGTCGGCGGCGGATTGCGCAAATTGGAGCATGTTGAGCAGTTGTTGGCGCTTGGCGTATCACGCGTCATTCTTGGGACGGCCGCGATCGAAGACCGCGCGTTCGTGGAGTCCGCACTGCAGCGGTATGGCGGCAAAATTGCGATTGGGATCGATGCAAGAGACGGTTATGTGGCGACGCGTGGATGGTTAGAAACGTCGGAGGTGCGCGCGGATGCGCTCGCGCAGACGTTGGCAGCCGCAGGTGCGCAGACATTCATCTTCACGGATATTGCAAGGGATGGCACGATGTCGGGACCCAATACGAAGGCGATTGTGGATCTTGCGCGCGCATGCGGCCGCCACGTGATTGCATCGGGTGGGGTATCGCAGTTTTCGGACTTGCAACAACTCGCAGCGCACGTGAGCGATGGGGTTTGTGGCGCTATCGTTGGCAAAGCCTTGTACACTGGGGCGATAGATTTAAGCGATGCATTGGAACGACTTCAAGCAGGGAAAGGGGTATAACATACCGTTATGCTGACGAAACGAATCATCCCGTGTCTTGATGTGAAGGACGGCCGCGTGGTGAAAGGTGTGAACTTCATCAACCTGCGTGACGCGGGCGATCCGGTCGAATTGGCATCCGTCTACGACCGGGAAGGCGCGGATGAACTTGTATTCTTAGATATCTCGGCATCGCATGAAGGCCGTGCTACAATGGTCGATGTCGTACGCCAGACCGCTGGCGAAATTACAATCCCCTTCACCGTTGGGGGAGGGATCGCCTCTGTCGATGATATGAAACGACTGCTTCGTGCGGGTGCCGACAAAACCGGAATCAACACCGCAGCCATTCGCAACCCGCAGCTGATCACCGACGGCGCACGCAAGTTCGGCAGCCAATGTATTGTCGTTGCGATAGATGCCAGGTTCAATGCAGCTTGGGGAACTTGGGAAGTGTATACGCACGGCGGTCGCAATCCGACCGGAATTCGTGCAATTGAATGGGCGATCCAGGCGGAGCGGCTAGGTGCAGGCGAATTGTTGCTGACCTCTATGGATGCGGATGGAACGAAAGATGGCTTTGATGTGCCACTCACGCGTGCGGTCTCCGATGCGGTATCCATTCCTGTCATCGCATCGGGCGGCGCGGGGCGGGTGGAACATTTTGCCCAAGTCTTTCGTGAAGGGAAAGCGGATGCGGGGTTGGCGGCAACCATTTTTCATTACAAAGAAATGACGATTCAAGATGTGAAAGACCATTTGACAGCGAATGGAGTGGAAGTGCGGTGCCTGTAATTTCAAGAGACGAGCTGTTGGCTCAAATCCATTGGGACGAGCGTGGACTCGTGCCCGCAATTGTGCAAGATGGTGTATCGAAAGACGTCTTGATGATGGCTTATATGAATCGGGAATCGTTGCTGATGTCGTTCGACCAGGGCGAGACGGTATTCTGGAGCAGATCCCGCAGCGCGTTATGGCACAAAGGCGCCACCTCGGGTCACACGCAACGAATTCAATTGATGAAGCTGGATTGTGACGGCGATACCCTGCTCATAGAAGTGACGCCCCAAGGACCGGCATGCCATACCGGCGAAATCACTTGTTTCTTTCGTGCGTGGGATCATGAAGGATCGGGCCAGGGAGCACCTGACCACAAGGCGAACTCTGACAATGTCAATATCAACACCAACAATCGTTTCGCCATTATTGAATCATTGGAGCGGACCATCGCTGAGCGCGAAGTTGAGCGTCCTGAGGGCGCTTATACGACGTATTTATTTGATAAAGGTGTCGATAAAATACTGAAGAAAGTCGGCGAAGAAGCTGCGGAAGTGATCATTGCCGCGAAAAATCGCAGTGCAGAGGAATTGCGTTACGAGGCGAGCGATCTCCTATTCCATCTGTTGGTGTTGTTGCAAGAACAGAAATTGCCGCTGGATGAAGTGCTTAAGGAACTTGAACGGCGACATCACCCGAAACCGGAAGCGTAAAAGTAACGATCGAGAAGCTATTACGGTCTGACTTTAAACTATGTTATACTCTCATCATAAGATGGAGGTGCCGATCATCGATGGTGAAGACAAAGCAACGAACGCAACCGCGTAAAGTCATACCCCTTGTTATGGATGCTGCGTTCTTCTTGGACAAAGCCGTTAAATCATTAGACCGGTATCACTATGACAAAGCGTTGAAATATTTTCGCAAAGCGGTTGAATATGAGCCAGAGAACCCTGCGAATCATTGCAACATGGCGGGCATTCTTTCTGAGATGGGAGAATATGCCGAATCCAATCGCGTATTGAAGCATGTGGTCGAGCAGATCGATCCAACCATGACGGAATGTTATTTCTACATGTCGAATAATTATGCCAACATGGAGGACTTCGAAGCGGCAGAAGACGCACTGGTTCTTTATTTGGAGAACGATATTCATGGTCATTATCTTGAAGAATCAGAAGAAATGATCGAATTGTTAAGTTATGAGTTGGAACGGCCTACGAAGGTCACGAAAATCAAAAGCCGCCAGGGCATGTTCGAGCATGACAGGGCAAGAGCGTTATTAGAAGAAGGGAAATTTACAGAAGCCATCCGCTTACTTGAGAGGTTGGTTAGACAGCATCCCGATTTCCTGGCCGCCCACAACAACTTGGCTTTGGCGTACTTTTATGTGGGGCGCACCAAAGAAGCGATGAACGCTGTGAAGCGAGTGCTCGATGCAGAGCAAGGCAATTTGCATGCGTTATGCAATCTCGCGGTGTTCTATCAACATACAGGTGAACTTGAAGAAATAGAGAAACTGTTGCGTGTGTTAGACAAACTGAAGCCGTTTCATCATGAGCATGCGTTTAAGTTGGCGACGACGTTGGGGGTGCTCGGGCATCACAAGACCGCTCTTCATCATCTGCAACGTTTGTTGAAAAGTGAAGCGGGTCAGAGCGATCCATGCTTGTTTCATTATGCGGCTGTTGCAAGTTACAACATCGGGCAGTACACCGATGCTCGCAGGTTGTGGAAACAAGCAGAAAAACTAGATCCCGGTTCCGATGTTCCTGCATTCTACTTGACGGTGTTAGACCGGATTCAACCCTCAATGCCCATGAAGGACATGATTCCGATCAGTTACCATTATCATCTGTCTTTCGAAGAACAGTTCCGACATTTGCAAAGGGCACGGCACAACGGGTCAATACCTGAACGTGTGAAGCGGGATCCATTGGTTCATGCTGGATTTATGTGGGCCCTGTCCTCGAACGATCGTCCAACGAAACTGCAAGCTGTGCAAGCTTTCGGACTATTAGGCGATGAAGAGATTGCCGCAATCTTGCGAAAGATGCTGCTTGTCCCGCGTGAGGATGAGTATGTCAAGAAGATGATCCTGTTTGCATTACGCAGTGCAGGTTACCAGGGACCCATTCCTGCGGTTATTGGCGGGCATGAAGTCATGTTCGAACATGCCGTTTATACGCCGAATTTGCCGGTATGGGAAGCGGATTGGCAAGCAGTGATGGACTTGGCGATGGTGCGGATGTCCGCTCGTTACGATATGATTCAACAATATGACATGGTGACGGTGTGGGTTGAATTTTTGACACGCACCTACCCGACGACGCCGAAAATTACGAAAAAAGAGGGATGGGCGGCAGCTCTTGAATATTTGACGGCGAAGATGCATCGACGTACAGCATCCTATCAAGACACGGCTCAGCGTTATCAGGTTTCAATTGCCACGGTGAGCAAGCACGCCAAACAGATGGATGAAGTTTGCGGATTAGGGGACAAAATGCAGGCCATCTTTGCGAACCTGGACAAAAAAGTGTAAGATTACTGCAACAATCCAACGAGAATCATTATAAACAGATGGTGTAGCAAGGAGGCGCACGTGATGCGTAAAGTCATTGTAATTGGCACAGGCCCTGCAGGGTTGACTGCGGCAATCTACTTGGCACGAGCCAATATGAATCCGCTTGTGATTGAAGGGCCTGAGCCGGGAGGCCAGTTAACCACGACAACAGAGGTGGAGAATTTCCCCGGATTTCCTGAGGGCATTATGGGTCCAGAGTTGATGGATCATATGCGCAAACAAGCAGAGCGGTTTGGCGCGGAATTCAAGACGGGTTGGGTCAACCGTGTGGATCTATCGAAGCGTCCCTTCAAGCTGGAAGTCGAAGGCCAAGACGATCTCGAAGCAGAAGCATTGGTCATCTCCACAGGCGCTTCGGCCAAATATTTAGGCATCCCAGGTGAGCGCGACAATGTGGGCCGTGGTGTCAGCACATGCGCGACATGTGATGGATTTTTCTTCCGAGGCAAGAAGATCATTGTTGTCGGCGGCGGTGATTCCGCAATGGAGGAGGCCAATTTCCTGACCAAGTTTGCGACGCAAGTCACCTTGGTGCATCGACGCTCAGAATTGCGCGCCTCTAAGATTATGCAGGATCGTGCACGCGAAAATCCGAAAATTCGATGGGCGCTTAATAATACACCGCTTGAAGTGATCGCAGGTGAACGTGGTGTCACCGGGTTGAAGGTAAAGAACAATGACACCGGAGCAGAAGAGATGCTTGAGACCGACGGGATCTTTGTAGCTATCGGCCATACACCCAACACGAAGTTTTTGGATGGTCAGATCGACACAGATGAGACAGGTTACATCGTGGTCAAACCAGGCAGCACCGAGACGAATGTACCGGGGGTGTTCGCATGCGGAGACGTACAGGATCACAAATACCGCCAAGCGATCACAGCTGCAGGAAGCGGCTGCATGGCTGCTCTTGATGCAGAGCGTTTCCTTGAAGGCAGCGCTGTACATGATTGGAGCCAGTCGTTAGCGAAGTAACTACATCCAGGCTTTCACATACTACACACGCCGTTCGGCCCTCGGGTCGGATGGCTTTTTTCGCTGGTCACATTCTTGACCTCCCGGGTCAGTTGCCTTATAGTGATAACAGAATCAACAATGGTGAATGAGGTGGAGAAATCAGATGTCCCAGCAATTGTATGTAGGAGTGGATATTGGGGGCACGATGATCAAGGTAGGTTTGTGCAGCGAACAGGGGGAATTGCTCCATACGTTCGAAGGAGTAACGGGAACCGAAGGCGGACCGAATCTGGTCATTGCGAATATAGCCAGTTACGCGCATCGCGTAGTTGAAGATACAGGGAACGACTGGGACCAGGTCGCCGGTGTTGGCATTGGCATTGCCGGTTTTATGGATTTCGCCACCGGGGTAATCCGAACCTCGCCGAATTTCCCTGGATGGAAGAATGTTCCTGTGAAAGCGGCCTTGGAGGAAAAGTTGAACAAACCCGTGAAAATCAATAACGATGCGAATGTTGCAGCGCTAGGTGAAGCGTGGGGCGGAGCGGGTCGCGGTTATGAAAACCTTGTTGTATATACATTAGGAACGGGCGTAGGCGGGGGCATTATCATTCGCGGCTCGGTGTATGAGGGTGCAACAGGAATGGGCGGAGAGTTGGGCCATGTTCAAATCGTGCCGGACATGGAAGCCATTCAGTGCGGTTGCGGTCAATACGGTTGTGTAGAGACGGTCTCATCGGCAACAGGAATCGTGCGGATGGCTCGCGATGCGGTGGAGCGTGGAGATAAGACGATGTTGACCCGCATTGCCCAGATTGCAGCGAAAGATGTTTTTGATGCTGCCAAATCGGGCGATGAAGTCGCATTGCGAATTGTGAAGCGGGCAGCATTCTACCTTGGGAAGGCATTGGCGAGCACGGCTGTTGTGGTGAATCCGCAACGTTTTGTCTTGGGTGGCGGTGTTTCTAAAGCAGGGGATATTCTGTTCGATGCGGTTCGCGACGTGTTCTTGAAATACACGCCGGAAGCAGCGAGAATCGGTGTGGATATCGTCCCCGCAGCGTTGGGTAACAATGCGGGTGTTGTCGGAGCTGCGGGATTGCATCTGCGCACCTCATAAGGTAGGAATGGGAGGCGTCAACCAGCAGACATGGAAACGAATCGTGACCTTGCCAAATTGGTAATTATTACGGGAATGTCCGGCGCTGGGAAAACCATTGCCGTGCAGAGCATGGAAGATTTGGGTTTCTTCTGTGTTGACAACTTACCGCCGGTACTCATTCCGAAATTTGCCGAATTGATCGAACAGTCCCAAGGGCGCATCGGGAAAGTAGCCCTCGTCATTGATTTGCGCGGACGTGAATTTTTCACTGCTTTGTCGGAGTCGCTCCATTATTTGCGCAATCACTACACACTCACATCCGAAATCCTGTTTCTGGATGCGACGGATGCTGTATTGGTTCAACGCTACAAGGAAAGCCGTCGTCGGCATCCCTTGGCCCCTACAGACGTGCCCCTTGAAGGGATAAGGCTGGAACGACAATTGCTCGAGGAACTCAAGGGCATGGCGACACAAGTCGTGGATACGAGCAATATAAAGCCGGCTGAACTCAAAGAGCGGATTATGATGCGATTTACGGACACAGAAAACCATAACATGTTGCTGAATATTGTTTCCTTCGGCTTTAAATATGGCGTACCCATTGATGCGGATTTGATTTTTGATGTACGTTTTCTCCCCAACCCGCATTATATAGATCATCTGCGCCCGAATACGGGTCGAGATCCCGAGGTGTATGATTACGTGATGAAATGGGGAGATACACAGACGTTCCTCGCAAAGTTGCTTGATCTGCTGCACTTCTTAATTCCCCAGTATCGCAAAGAAGGGAAGAGCCAAGTCGTCATCGGTATCGGTTGTACGGGGGGCAAGCATCGCTCGGTCGCCATTACAGAATATTTAGCAAAGACGTTCGAAGGCACCGAAGCCGAAACCATTCGGATCACCCATCGGGATGCGCAACGTGATCGGCAATAGAAAGGAGCACTTGGCATTGCAGGAGATGGAAGCGTCGACGCATCACAAACCCCGTGTTGTTGTGATTGGCGGCGGTACGGGTTTATCGGTCATGTTGCGCGGATTGAAAGAAAAGCCGGTTGAGATCACAGCGATCGTGACGGTCGCCGATGATGGCGGAAGCTCAGGCCGCTTGCGAGATGAGCTGCATATTCCCCCGCCAGGCGACATTCGCAACGTGCTGAGCGCTCTGGCTGATGCGGAACCACTACTTAGTGAAATGTTGCAATATCGCTTCCGGAATGGAACGGGATTGGCTGGACATAGTTTGGGAAATTTAATATTGGCCGCAATGAAAGAAATCACGGGCGATTTTGTGACCGGGGTACGTGAGCTGAGTCGTGTGTTTGCTGTGCGAGGCAGTGTGTTGCCTGCAGCGCATGAGGCGGTTGTTCTTAAAGCAATTATGCATGATGGTACGATTGTGACGGGCGAGTCCAAAATCCCTAAGGCTGGCGGGCGAATCAAGCGCGTGTTCCTCGATCCGCCGGATGTGCAACCGCTACCGGAAGCGATGGATGCACTTCACAAAGCGGACGCAATCGTGTTGGGTCCGGGCAGCTTATACACAAGCATCATCCCAAACCTGCTCGTTTGCGGCATAGCTGAAGCGATTCAACGATCTCATGCGGTCAAAGTTTATATTTGTAACGTAATGACACAACCCGGTGAGACGGATGGATACACCGTATTCGATCACGTACGTGCCATTGAAGAGCATGTGGGTTATGCATTATTCGATCATATTATTGTAAATCATAGTGATATACCGCGCAAAGTTCGAAGTTTGTACGCCGAGCAAGGCGCGGATGTCGTGAAAGTTGACTTGGATCAGCTCAAGGCACACGGTGTGCACGTCGTTGCAGATGAGCTCGTTCAGTTTCAAGGTGTATTGCGTCACAACGCCACCAAACTTAGCGACCATATTTATCGGCTCGTGAACATGAGGAATGTGTAGGAAGAGGTGAACCTTGTGTCATTCGCCGCACAAACGAAGAAAGAATTAACCTTAATTGAAACAGAACCGTGTTGTATGCGTGCCGAGCTCTCCGCATTAATTCGCATGAACGGTGCGATCCAGATTTCTAGCGGGCGGGTCATCCTCGACATCTCAACGGAGAACGCGGCCATTGCACGTCGCATCTATACGTTGTTAAAGCGAACCTTCGGCATGCATGCCGAAGTGTTGGTCCGCAAAAAGATGCGGTTGAAAAAAAACAATATCTATATGGTGCGTGTGCCGGGGCGAGTTGAAGAGCTACTCCGGGAGTTGTACATTATAAAAGATGGTTTTCAATTCACGCCTGGCATTGAGTCTGCGATCATCAAGAAATCCTGTTGCAAGCGTTCCTACTTACGCGGAGCGTTCCTTGCGGGCGGGTCCGTGAACAATCCGGAAGGTTCATCGTACCACCTCGAAATTGCATCCATCTATGAAGAACATTCGATGGCATTATGCGACTTAGCGAATAAATACCGGTTGAATGCACGCTGTATCGAACGGAAGAAAGGGTATGTGCTTTACATCAAAGAAGGCGAGAAAATCATCGAAATGCTCAGTGTCATTGGAGCGCATCAAGCATTATTGAAATTTGAGGATGTGCGGATCATGCGGGATATGCGCAACTCCGTCAACCGCATTGTCAATTGTGAAACTGCCAATTTGAACAAGACGATTGGTGCAGCCGTGCGTCAGGTTGAGAACATCAAGCTTCTAGAACAAGAAATGGGACTGGAGAACCTACCTGATAAATTGCGCGAAGTTGCCGTCATTCGCTTGCAGTATCCGGACTTGAACTTGACAGAAGTCGGTGCCATGCTGCGAGGTCGAGTCAGTAAATCAGGCGTCAACCATCGATTGCGTAAAATCGATGAATTGGCCGAAAAGGTAAGAAACATGGAGAAATAATTGAATTTAAGTAAATCTTTCTAGTGTCATGATTTGAAAAGTGTTATAATGATGAAAAACTCGCTGAGAATGTTTGTATTTATATATTCAGGTGTAAGGGGATGACGAAGCGCATGACGAAACACCCTGTGGTCGTGAAACTAAAGACCGGTCTCCATGCCAGACCCGCGGCTTTATTCGTGCAAGAGGCGAATAAATTCTCATCTGAAGTTTTTGTGGAGAAAGATGAGAAGAAAGTAAACGCGAAAAGCATCATGGGTATCATGAGTTTGGCGATCAGTTCGGGGACGGAAGTGTACATAAGCGCGGATGGTTCTGATGCAGAACAAGCGGTAGCTGCGTTGGTTGCCTTAGTGAGCAAAGAAGAGCTGGAAAACCAATAATACAGTGGAATCATGACTGTCAGAGAGATGCTTCGTTCCTGATGAACACCATGGAGCGGGGCATTTTTTCTTAGAAAAGGGTGATGGGATGATCGTTACAACGAACGAAGAATTGGCAGCATTGAAGCGTGCAGGACGTGCGGTTGCCGCTGCGCGGGATGCGATGCTTGCGGCCGTGCGTCCGGGTGTGACTACACTCGCGTTAGACCAACTGGGCGAGCAAGTGTTGCATGCCCACGGCGCATTATCTGCGCCAAGAACGATGTATAATTTTCCGGGCGGCACATGTGTGAGCCTCAATCGGTGTGTCGCACATGGAATACCCGGCATGGATGTGGTGCAAGAAGGCGATGTGGTGAATGTAGATGTCTCAGCCGTATTGGATGGGTTTTACGCAGATACCGGAGCCACGATTGTCGCTGGCACAGAGGTGAATGCCCACCGGAAGTTCGATGCACAGTCCAAATATGCGGATAAGTTGAAAGTGTTGGCTGCTTCCGAACGCGCGTTGGAAGCCGCGATTGCTAAAGCGAGGGCGGGCTCCAAAATTAGCGAAATCGGCAGAGCTGTGATGCGGGAAGCACAGAAAGACGGATACACCGTCATCAAAAATTTAACAGGCCATGGCATTGGCCGTAAGCTGCATGAAGAACCTGCGCATATATACAGTTACCCCGAGCCGAGTGATCGTCGACTACTCAAGAAAGGGCACGTACTCGCGATCGAACCATTCATATCTACGCGTGCACAACACGTTGATGAAGGCGGAGATAGCTGGGCACTCGTCGTTCCGGATGACAGCATCGTAGCCCAGTTCGAGCATACCATCGTGGTGACGGAGAAAGAAGCCATCATCCTCACCTTATCCGAATGAAAAAATGCGACGTTCCAAGGTCAGATTGACCCGGCTCGTCGCATTCTTTTCGTTAACATGAAAGAGGCAATCCAGAGGAGAAACGTGGATTATAACTTCTCAATGACCCGATCAATGAGTCCATATTCACGGGCTTCTTCAGCAGACATGAAGTAATCACGGTCTGTGTCTCGCTCAATGCGTTCCAGCGGTTGGCCGGATCGCTCCGCGAGAATGCGGTTGAGCTTGTCGCGCATCTTGAGAATGCGCTTCGCCCGAATTTCAATATCCGAGGCTTGCCCTTCAGCGCCGCCTAGCGGTTGGTGAATCATGACTTCGCCATTCGGCAAGGCGAAGCGCTTCCCCTTGGCCCCTGCGGAAAGCAAGAAAGCACCCATCGATGCCGCCATCCCCACGCAGATGGTCGCTACATCCGGCTTAATAAACTGCATCGTATCATAAATGGCCATCCCCGACGTAATTGACCCGCCCGGACTATTAATGTACAAACTAATATCTTTCTGAGGATCATCCGCAGCCAAAAACAACAACTGCGCAATAATGCTATTGGCTACGACATCATTGATCGGTGTCCCGAGGAAAATAATGCGATCCTTCAGCAAACGAGAGTAAATATCATAAGCGCGTTCACCCCGGTTCGTCTGCTCCACGACCATAGGTACCAAGTTCATATTCATCTGTGCATCAGCCTCCGCTCTTCATACGCATCGATTTCGTGTTATCGACATCATCATACCGTATCTATTGGATAAAGTCAAAGAAGGTCAAACATTTTCTAGGCAAAAGGGAGCACTGTACAATCAGATTGCGCTTGACGAATGAACATTCCGGGGGGTAAGCTAGCAATAAACCATTACATGGGACAGAAAGTGTCCTAGAGAAAGCGAGTCATGAGAGATGTCTGTAAATAAGTTAGCCAAGCGGCCATTAGGTCGAACCGGATTATCCGTAACGCCCATCTGTGTGGGCGCCGCACCGCTCGGGGATATGCCCGAGACGTTCGCCTATAGTGTACCGCTCGATCAAGCATTAGCGACTTTACGCGCCACGTTCACGAGCGATATCAACTTCATGGATACGTCGGCCATCTATGGTTTTGGTGAAAGTGAGCGGCGCATTGGCCTCGCAATCAAGGAGATGGGCGGGTTGCCACCGGGGTTCGTGTTGGCGACGAAAGCGGACCGGGATCCGGATACAGGCGATTTCAGCGGAGAGCAAATCAAGCGTTCAGTGGAAGAAAGTCTTGAACGATTGGGTCTTGACCGCCTGCAATACGTATATATCCACGATCCAGAAAATACGACTTTCGAGAATGTCATGAGCAAGGGCGGACCGCTTGA
Source organism: Paenibacillus sp. (assembly GCA_044353165.1). Taxonomy (GTDB): domain Bacteria; phylum Bacillota; class Bacilli; order Paenibacillales; family YIM-B00363; genus JBILCM01. Next base: position 12,182 of record JBILCM010000019.1, on the reverse strand, counting down.
AGTATTAAAATCATTCCAAGCGCAAGGCGTCATCGATCACATCGGCATGTCCGGTGGCCCCATCCAGATGTTGATTCGTTACATCGAGACAGGCGAATTTAGCGCCGTAGAAACCCATAACCGTTATACGCTGCTGAACCGTTCCGCAGAGCCGTTACTTGACGTCTGCGCCCGCATGGGTGTCGCTGTAGTGAATGCCGCACCGTATGGCAGCGGTATGTTGGCGAAAGGGCCGGATGCATACGCGCGTTATGCTTACCAAGACGCACCGCAGGCGATGATTGATCGCACACGCAAGATTGCAGCGATCTGTCAACAATTCAATGTGCCGCTCCCTGCTGCCGCGCTGCAGTTCTCCATGAGGGACCCGCGGGTGACGACCACTGTAGTTGGGATGACCAAGCCGGAACGGGTGGCACAGACGATTGAGCTTGCGAATTATCCGATTCCTGATGAGCTATGGCCAGCGCTTGATGCCGTCGGCTTTGATGCGCAAGACCCGGAAGAACATCGGTTTCAATAACATCCATACGCATGATTTCTACCAAATCCTCGCCGTGTCGGGGGTTTGTTTTTTTTGTTGTCTTGATTTTTGGAAAATGTCGCCCTTTGGTATACTTGAAGTTGAGAAGGAGGATGTTGTGCATTGCGTGATTCGTCCAAACCGAACAACAAAAGCCAAAGAATGTGGCTGCTTGGCGCGATTGCTCTTTTTGTAATCAGCAAAGGCAAAACCATCTTTACGTTACTCAAAGTGAGTAAATTCACAGCACCTATCATCAGCATGTTTGTGACCATCGGTGCGTATGCGATCATTTTTCCAGTGCAATTCGCGGTGGGTCTTGTGGTGATGTTGTTGATTCATGAGATCGGGCACGTCATCGCCGCCAAGCACAAAGGCTTGCCTGTCTCAGCGCCCTTGTTTATTCCGTTCTTGGGGGCACTCATAACGATGAAGAAACACCCGCGAGATGCGGTGACGGAAGCTTATATCGCGTTCGGCGGACCGATTCTGGGTACAGTGGGTGCCATCGCAGCATACCTGTTAGCGATCTATACGCAATATGACCTGCTTTATCTGATCGCCTATGTCGGTTTTTTCCTCAATGCGATCAATTTACTGCCGATTCATCCGTTAGACGGCGGACGTATCTCCACGGCTGTCACGCGGTGGCTCTGGCTTGTGGGTCTTCTTGGCGGGCTGGTTGTCATCGTCTACATGAAGAGTATTCTGTTCTTCGTGATTTGGGCTTTGTTCGCTTGGGAGCTGTTGCAGAAATACGTCTTGAAGAACGGTAACCGCAAGAAGCGGCTCGTTCCCTTCACGTTGCCGGTCGCGCTTGAACCGCTCGTCCAGATGGGTGCTTTCATTCCCGGGGAAGATCATCAGCGCGATTTACAGTTTAGCACATCCTCAACGTTACAAGGGGAGCAAGAGGTTACGATTCATTGGCCGGGATTAGCGATTGAGCAGTCGATCCCGATCGGTGCAGGAATGCAGCTGATCATTCACAAAGTGAGTGTGATGGGTGTGCGTCGGGAGCCGGCACAACAACCCGAACGATTGGTAATTCAAGGTGAAATCCAAGCACAACCGTATGAACCTGACGATTACTATGATGTGCCGCTACGAACACGGTGGGTGTACGGGATGTTGTATGCAGGACTCGCTGTCTTTCTTGTCACCATGTTGTATACGATCAGTGGGCAAGTCCCTGAGTTGTAGAATGAAACGCCCTCCGTCTCATGAACATTCATGAGCAGAGGGCGTTGTCAATTTTCGTAAATGTAATGCTTTATTGCGCAGCCTTCACTTGTTCCTTAGCTTTCGCGACAGCATCAGCCCAGAACGCATACACTTTATCGGCTTCCATCTTCTTCAGTTCTTCGATCGTAGATTTCTTGATTGCGGCAAAATCGTCAGCCAACACGATCTTCACGACTTGTTGGTTTAAGTAATTGTTAATCTTATCCGCGATGAGTTTGATGTCATCTGTTGATTTCGTTGGCATGAAGCCGTTGATATCGCTCATCTTATTAAGCGTAAACTGTTGACCAGCAGGTAAAATTTGATTCAAGGCTGTTACATTGTAATATTGTGCGATTTCTGCTTTCAATGCATTCTCAGGAAGCAACAATTGCTGTTGTTGATACTCCGTCGTGTTCCGGATATCCGCTGGAATGGTTGTGCCGGGGACATAAGCAGCTTGGTCGAATCCTGCTTGGTTCAAATACTTGCCGTACCCGTATTTCAAAGCAGCATCGGGTTCAGTATTATTCTTGATGAATGTTGCCATATCTGTAATTTTGAATTCCCCGTTCTCTTCTTTCCAGACGCCGCCTTCAGGACCGTTCATCACGGTGTAGATCCCCTTCTTGGAGTAGAACCAGTTAATCAATTCCATGGCGCGTTCAGGGTTTTTGGCATTCTTGCTGATGGCGAACAACATGCCGTTAATGCCATATTTGTAGTTGTTCTTGTAATAATTGTCTCCTGGCATAGGAGCAGGGGCGCCACCGTTCCAACCCTTGTCATAGATTTTTTTACTTTGCAAATACGTTGTGGAACTGTCGACCATCCAACTGATGTAGGACGCTAACACTTGACCTGTTTTGTATTTTTGATCGGCTTGGTCATATTTTTGAGTCCAGCTATCAGGATCAATCAGTCCGGCTTTGTTTGCTTTATTCCAGAAATCAAGATCTTTCCAGAACCCGGAATCTTCTTTGAAAAATTTGTTCGCGGTCTCGAACGTATCGCGATCGATTTGGACAATCGCAAGGTCTCCGATCACTTCGGCGCCATCTCGACGCACATTCCAATGATCTGTTAAGAAACCCCAACCCCAGTCCATCCACAAGGAAAATCCATAATACGGTTTACCGTCTTCGTTCTTGGGATACTTCTTCTTCATCGCAGCAACCACATTCACGAAGTCATCCGGTGTGTTAATGGCGGGATAACCCAACTCTTTGTAATAATCCCATCGGAAATAAGGACCTGCCCAGATGTTCTCAGGATTGACGTTCTCAGGGCTTAATCCATTGGAGAGGAACAACAACTTGCCATCTCCGAATTCCCGTTTGGAGCGTTCGAAAATTTCTGGATCGACATTCGCTTTGATGTCAGGGCCATGACTTTCGATCAAAGGTTCCAAATCAATGACAAGATCTTTCAACTGAGGCGCATACTTTGCATTCACGACCATAATATCTTTCAGATCGCCGGTAGCTAACAATGCGGCTAGCTTCTCATCGGTAGATTTGGTTTCCATGTCCAGCTTGATGTTCAACTGTTTCTCGATTTCTTTAGCCACAGGGTCATCCTGTGCGCCGATGGGCGCATTGACAGCCATAGGTGCTGCCCAGAATGAAAGGTTCACCAATTCTTTACTTTCTTCTGCAGACGTTTCTGCTGCGGGTGTCGTTGTTTCATCTTCACTTGAAGATGAGCTGCATGCTGCCACAAACACGATCGCAAAGAGCAGCATGAACACCGTCATTCGTTTCCAAACCAAGCTCACTGATAACACTCCCCTTAATTTTTTTTATTTTATTGAAATCGCTGCTTCACGCAGTTCAATAAAATCATTCGGATTGTATTACGGCTACCCTTTTACCGCTCCTAGCATGATCCCTTTCACAAAATATTTCTGCATAAACGGATAGAAGAGCATAATCGGAAATACGGTAATCATCGTAATCGTTGTTTTCACAGCAAAAGGGTCAAATTGCATACTGTTCTTGATGGAATTCATATCTTGATTACCGGATTGGATCACACGTGCCAACAACTCCGCTTGTTGCAAAAACTCCAACAACGTGAGCTGCAACGTTTTTAACTGCGGGTCTGTGACGAGGAAAAAATTATCTTGCCAACTATTCCATTGCGTCACTGCATTGAATACGGATACAGCTGCAATAATGGGCAGCGATAGCGGCACCATCACAGACCATAAGATGCGAAAATAACCAGCGCCATCAATTAATGCCGATTCTTCTAAAGAAGGAGAGATCGATTCCATATACGTTTTGATCAAGATGACAGCATAAGGCGAGATGATGCCGGGCAATACGTACAACCAGAATGTGTTATCCAGATGCAGGAAATTCATGGTGACGACCCACGGGATCAAGCCGGCTTGAAAGAAAATGGTGATGACTGTCGCGCGATAAATCCATTTGCGGCCGGGCAACTCTTGCTTCGTCACGATATAAGCTAGAGTGCAAGAGAAGATGAGCATTAAGAGTGTACCAATGACGGTTCTTCCGACCGATATCATGAATGCGCTGAATATCCCGTTCAGTTGGAACACATTGATAAAATTGGTGAGATGAAACCCGACGGGCCATAATAAGACATCTCCTCTAGACACGGCGCTCGCATCGCTTACCGATACCAGAAATAAAAAATAGAATGGATAAATACAAATCACAGCAAATAAGCAAAACAAGGTGTAATTGATCGTTTGGAAAGAAATTTCACTCCACTTACCCATGACGAACGACTCCTCAATGCATTGAATTAGAATATGGACTGATCGCGCAATTTCTTTGACAAATAATTCGCTCCGAACAACAACAAGACGCTGACTAACGTCTTCGACATGCCGATCGCAGTGGATAACGGGAAGTTGTTCAAGGTGATCCCAATCCGATACACATACAAATCAAGCACCTCAATGGTCGATTGTGTGAGCGGGTTTTTGAACAAATAATACTGTTCGAATCCGGTGTTGAGCAGATTCCCAATCCCAAGCAGCAGCAATGTGATGAACGTGGGGATGATGCCAGGAATCGTAATGTGCCACATTTTTTGAAACCGGCCTGCGCCATCGATCGATGCCGCTTCGTACAACCCTTGATCGATCCCCACAATCGCCGCGATATAGATGATGGCTGAAAAACCTAACGTCTTCCATATCAAAATCGCTGTCTGCAACGGCCACACAATTTCAGGATTTGCCAAGGGATTGAGAGGGGTTTCAATCAAATTGAAATTGAGCAATATTTTGTTCAGAACGCCGTCGCCCGAAGACAAGAAGGCATAAGCGATGGAAAAAACCAATACCCAACTAATAAAGTTCGGCAGTGTGGTCAACGTCTGCACGAGCTTGCGGATGCGGGCGCTGCGCATCTCCATCAAGAACATCGCAAATCCAATCGCGAGCGGATAGGCTAAGAGACTTAAGAAACTAAGCACCAAGGTGTTTCGTAAGATGAGCAGCATCTCCATATCCTTGAAAGCGAACGTAAACCACTTGAGGCCGACAAATTTCGTTTGAAACAGGACGAGTCCTGGCTTGTAGTCAAAGAATGCGATCAGCCAGCCGAATAGTGGTAAATAAGAAAATAAAATCAAGGCAATCACACAGGGGATGGCCATAAGCAATAAAGTTCCTTTGTTAGAACTCCATTTAAAATTTAGGTTTGACAACGAACTCGAGCCCCTTCTATGATTTACATATCTACTATTTTAAAGTGGATAGAACGTTTCTATCTATGCTGAAAACTTTTGTTTTTTTAGAAAATTATAGATATCATGCCGAAATTGAATCGGGGTTGGATTCATGTTTGCAGGATTTTACCGTCGATGGTTCAAACAAAAATTTTTTAACCGTCTCTTGTTGACGTACACGGTCATCATAGTGACGACGATTTTTTTTCTTAGTTTTACAATTATTCAGAATATCCGAATGTCTGCTGAACGCGATGCGCAGAACAGTGTCAATCAAGCGGTGTTAAGTATGCACAGCACGCTTGGGCGCAAAGTGGATTTGGTGAAGATGCTGCTCAAGCAGTTATACATTAATCCTGTACAGAATGAAGACATGATGAGTTTTCTCACCAATCGGATTGAATCGTTCGAGATTGAAGATTATGCCGGAGCGAAACTCATTCGTAATTATTTGGATGCAGCGGCTGCGCAGGACAACGACATTCTCGACGCTTCCTTATTCAAGAAGAATGATGAGAATGTATATGCGATTTCGAACCTTTTTCTAATGGACAAGAACGACTTTGCGGAGCAGAATAAAAGGCGATTCGAAGAGATGGGGGATCAATTTTATGGCATCTCCGTCACCCCTACATACACACTAAAGTATGATTTTTCCAAAACATTCGACGTGTTTACGATTGCCGCGAATGTGCGCGGCGTATTCGGGAATCCGTCTGTGGCGGCTTCGTCCAATAACTTCAATCGGAGTATTGCGATTTTATCGATCAATTTTGACACGGATAAGATGGTTGCTGAATTCAATAAGTTAAAATTCGGAAATTACAAAGCAGACATTGTAGTTTTGTTGCCGGATGGCAATGTGCTATTGGATACATCAAAGCGTCATTATGGACGCATTGATCCCGAGTTCGAGCGCATGAAGTATACCCAGGACATGATTATGTTAGATGAAGACAGCATGATCACAAGCAAGGCGGCTAGGACTCCGGAATACTATGTAGTAGGAATTCTCCCTCGTTCACAAATCACCGAAAAAACAAGCGCGACGATCAATACGGTCATTGCGATTGCTGTCATGAGTGTCATTATCGCATTGATCTCCGGATTTATTAGCATTCGCTTATTCTCAAGGCGGATCCAGATGATCCATAAAGCGATTCGCAAAGTTCAATTCGGTGATCTTACATACCGCATCCCGATTGATACATCCAATGATGAGATTAGCAATATCGCATCCAGCTTGAACCAGATGAGCACGATGTTAACGGGGTATATCGATAAAGTGTATGTATCCAATTTGCGTCAGAAGGATGCCGAGATCTATGCATTGCAAGCACAAATCAATCCGCACTTTCTATATAACATGTTAGAAATTATAAGGATGGAAGCATTATCAACAGGTTCAAGACATGTGTCTCAGATGATCGAGATTTTGTCTCAGATGTTCCGCAATAGCATTAAGGGCGGCGTAATCGTCGGGATTCATCAAGAGTTGGAGTTGTGTAAGAAATATTTGGAATTGCACAGCCTTCGCTACGAGAAGGGGTTGAACGTGGAGTTTGAAATCGATCCGTCCATTATGGAATACAGTATACCGAAGCACATCTTGCAACCGGTTGTGGAGAACGCATTAATTCATGGGATTCGCCCCGATCAAGAAGATAATCAATTGATCATCAAGGGAATGTTGAGAGGTTCAGATATTGTTATTGAAATTGAGGACAATGGTTCTGGAATTGAAGTGGACAAGCTCCTTGCGATCCAATCCGAACTGTCTCGTTATGATATCAAGGATAGCGGGAGTTTGGGCTTATTGAATGTGCATCAGCGGTTACGCCTGTTCTATGGGCCGGAATATGGCATGCAGATTCATAACAATACACACAAGGGCGTAACGATCACATTGCGTCTACCGGCCAAAACAAAAGAGGAGATGCGTGAGGTTGTACAAAACACTGCTCGTTGATGATGAACCTCGAATTTTAAGCGGTTTATTACAGTTGATGCGCTGGGAAGATTACGGGATCGAGATCGTCAGCCAAGCCACCAACGGTGAACAAGCTTTGCGCGTACTCGAGAATCATAGGGTGCATCTCTTGATTACAGACATTAAGATGCCAGGGATGAACGGCTTGGAATTGATCCGACGCGCCAAGGAACTTCATCCACACCTCAAATGCGTCATCTTAAGCGGATATGACGATTTTGCACTTGTCAAGGAAGCGGCTGTGATCGGGATTGAGAATTACTTGTTAAAACCCGTCATCCAAGATGAGTTATCCGAGACGTTGCTAGGTGTGGTCAAGAAAATCGAGCACGAACAACTGGAACAAATGCAATTACGCACTGAAAAGTCAATTTTGCGCAACAACATTCTAAACCGATGGATGATGGATCGCATTAGCGCTGCAGAACTGATGCATCGGCTTGACCTGTTGCAAGTGCATATTCGGGCGCAAGATTTACAAGTGGTTTTGTGCAAGGTGTTATTCCAAGGGGATGATGATGCTGCCAAGCAACATTTGATCACCTATGCGGTCGAGAACATCGGTCAAGAGAGTCTGGGTGATTCCGATGCCGTTGTTCTGTTCTGTGATTTGCTTGGGCACATTGTCATCTTATTTCACGGCGGAGGAACATATACCAACCCTGCTCAGTTAGAGCAGATGTTAAGGCCGATGATGGCGAACGTGGGGACGTATCTAAAATATCAAGTGTTTATGACGGCGGGAAGTATTGAACAACAACGGGTACATGTGCATCGAAGTTATCAGACGGCGCTGCATCTGATGGAATACAGCTTTATTATGCCGCCGAACACCTTGGTCCAACATCAATCGGTGGCACAACATCAACAAATCATTTTTCATGAATGGTCGCCATCGTTGGAGAATATCAAAGGGGCACTTGTGGCCAAGAACAGAGTGGAAGTCAAGCGGTTGATCCATGACGTCTACCGGCGATTCGCACAGATGACCAACATCACCCCCCATCAAATACATAACCATTCCGTCGAATTAATCTGTTACATGTTCAGCGCGCTCCAAGAGCTAAAAATCAGTACGCGCGTGATGGTAGATCAAGAGGTCAGCTTGTATGCGCAAGTCCAGCAGATGAAGAACATCGATGAACTTTCACTTTGGCTTCAAGATATCGCGGTGAAAGTGGTGGAACAGATTGAACAGAATGACGAACAGAAAAATCCGACCATCAAGCGGGTGCTCCAATATATTGACAAGCACCTGTCGGACAATCTGTCTTTAAAGACGTTATCCGCAGCGCTGCATATCAATGGCGCATATTTGGGGCAATTGTTTATTAAGGAGACGGGAGAGACGTTCTCAAGTTATCTGAATCGCAAGCGGATTGAAGAGGCGAAGCATCTATTAATGGATTCGGATTTGGGGTTGAACGAGGTCGCAAGTCGAGTGGGTTATGTCAACCAAAGTTATTTCAGTCAATTATTCAAGAAAGCAGTGGGTGTATATCCTAACAAGTACCGGGTGTTATCGAAATTGGACGGTCAATCGGTGAAGGAAGGGGAAAGTGGCGCGCTCGCAGGGAATTGAACCCCGATCTCAGGCTCCGGAGGCCTACGTCATATCCATTGGACCACGAGCGCATCGTTGGTGAAATAACGACAGCAAGGTAAAGTATATGGCAACGTCGACAAAAAATCAAGAAGATGAAAATGCCATCGTGTTAAAAAAAGGTTGCACCTCGTTGAGCTGAGGAGTAATATATTGTGAGTGGGACTCATTATGCATATGTGGGACATATTACGTCCCTCAAGGGCGTGATGTTGCATAATGCTGACATTCGCTGGGATTGTAACCAGAACAATCAGGTAAAACTAAAACGGGATGCGATTGTTGAAGGAGGTATACTGTGCGAACCATTCTTGAACTGCAGAAGAAATTGGCGCCGGACATGATCGATGTTCTGCAGAAGCGGTATACCATCCTCAGGCATATTCGCTACACGGGCGCTAGCGGTCGGAGGAAATTGGCGGAAGGACTGCAGATGACCGAGCGTGTGTTGCGCGCTGAGATTGATTTCTTGAAGTCGCAAGGCTTACTCGTGATGGACGCGAACGGCACGAGCATCAGCGAAGCCGGGGTCACATTATTAGATGAAATGATGCCGATGGTCAAGGAATGGTTCGGACTGCTCGAACTTGAGGAGCGAATCGCGAAGCGGTATGAGCTGCGGCAAGTGATCGTTGTTCCCGGCGATGCGGACCACGACATCGTCACGAAGCGTGAACTGGGCAAAGCGGGTGCTACAGCACTGACGAAAGCGGTAGCGGCATCCGTGCTTGAAGAAGTCGAACCCCTCATCGTGGCCATTACGGGGGGATCTACGCTTGTTTCGGTGGCCGAACATCTCACGCCTTCACCGCATCTGCGCGGTGTGCTGTTCGTGCCCGCTCGGGGCGGTCTCGGTGAAAGCATGGAATTGCAATCCGGCACGATCGCTGCCAGCATGGCCAAGCGCACGGGCGGCGGATACCGGCTCATGCACGTGCCCGAGGATATCGGTGAGGAAGCGGTGCATTCGCTCTTAAGTGAGCCGAACATTCGCGAGGTGTCCGAAATTGTGCGACGCGCACAAATTGCGGTGCACGGGATCGGGGATGCGCTGGAGATGGCGCGCCGACGCCGCGTAGCCGAACCGATCGTGGAGAAGTTGAAAGACGGGGGCGCCGTCGCTGAATCGTTCGGTTATTACTATGACCGTGACGGTCACGTTGTCCACCGAACGCCGACGATCGGATTGCGACTTGAGGACATCGAGCGAACCCATACCGTGATCGCGGTCGCTGGCGGCGCAACCAAGGCTGAGGCCATCGCCGCGTTACTCCATCATGGTCAAGAAGACATCCTCATTCTCGATGAAGCAGCAGCCCGAAAAATCGTAACGTACTCATGATGCACCACCGGTCGAAGCCGAGGCAAAGGAATGGAAGTAAACGCTTCGCTTAGGTTCGCAGATGGCGTCTTGATATAAACAATCTGAGGAGGTAACATAATGGTTAAAGTAGGTATTAATGGATTTGGCCGTATTGGCCGCAACGTGTTCCGTGCAGCGCTGAGCAATCCCGCAGTGGAGATTGTCGCAATCAACGATTTGACAGATGTGAATACGCTCGCGCATCTGTTGCGATATGACACAACGCACGGCCGGTTGGATGCAGATGTTCAAGCGGCAGAAGGCGCGCTCATCGTCAATGGCAAGACCGTGAAAGTATTCTCCGAACGTGATCCAGGCAACTTGCCTTGGGCTAGTGTGGGTGCTGAGATTGTCGTTGAATCGACAGGTATTTTCACAGCGAAAGAGAAAGCCGAAGCTCACCTCAAGGGCGGGGCGAAGAAGGTCATCATCTCTGCGCCTGCGACGAACGAAGACATCACCATCGTCTTAGGTGTGAACGAAGACAAGTACGATCCAGCTCAACATACGGTCATCTCCAATGCATCGTGTACAACGAACTGCTTGGCTCCATTCGCGAAAGTGCTCAACGATCAATTCGGGATCGTGAAGGGCATGATGACGACGGTGCATTCGTACACGAATGACCAGCAAGTGCTCGATCTCCCGCACAAAGATTTGCGCCGTTCGCGCGCAGCGGCTGAGAATATCATCCCATCCACGACGGGTGCAGCCAAAGCGGTTTCTCTCGTATTGCCTGAGTTGAAGGGCAAGTTGAACGGTATGGCATTCCGTGTGACGACACCGAACGTATCTGTGACGGACTTGGTGGCGGAATTGTCCCGCAATGTCACGGTGGAAGAAGTGAACGGCGCCTTGAAGGCTGCTGCACAAGGACCGCTCAAGGGCATTATGAATTATTCCGAAGAACCGCTCGTCTCCAGCGATTACAATGGAGATCCAGCGTCCTCGACAATTGACGCGCTATCGACCATGGTTGTGGAAGGCAATATGGTGAAAGTCGTATCATGGTATGATAATGAATGGGGTTACTCGAACCGCGTTGTAGACCTTGCTGCATTCATCGCAAGCAAAGGTTTGTAATAGATCGCAACATCGCTGTATGGGGAAGGCGCTCTGGCAATATAGGGCGCCTTTTGGCGGATTTATGCAGGAGAAATGGGGGAAGGCAAGATGTCGACAAGTAAAATATCTTACGCCAAGAAAAGTGTGCGCGATCTTGACGTTGCAGGGTTGAAAGTGTTCGTGCGTGTGGATTTCAATGTGCCGCTAGACGGTTCGCAGATCACAGACGATACGCGGATTCGCGAGACGGTCCCGACGATTGCGTACTTGGTGGAACGCGGTGCGAAAGTCATTCTCGCAAGCCATCTCGGACGTCCCAAAGGGAAAGTGGTTGAAGAATTACGCTTAACGCCAGCGGCGGTGCGATTGTCCGAGTTGCTCGGCCGACCCGTGGCGAAAGCCGATGAGGCGGTCGGCGAAGCGGTGGCGGCGCAAGTGGCGGCTATGGCGGACGGCAATGTCTTGTTGCTAGAGAATGTTCGCTTCTACCCCGGGGAAGAGAACAATGATCCCGCGCTCGCGAAAGCATTCGCATCGCTAGCGGATGTATATGTGAACGATGCGTTCGGCGCTGCGCACCGCGCACACGCTTCAACGGAAGGCATCGCGCATTATTTGCCTGCGGTCTCCGGTTTACTGATGGAGAAAGAGCTCGCGGTACTCGGCAAAGCCTTGTCTGAACCGGATCGCCCCTTCACAGCGA
>JBILCM010000062.1:0-12548 GCA_044353165.1 Paenibacillus sp. | reverse complement strand
CACGGCAAAGTGCAAGTCTTGATTCGCAAGGAATACGATCAGCGGATATTTGCCTGGAGAGATATCAACAAGACAGCCACAAAAATATTCCACACGATGGAGAAATACTTGGCATAGTTTGGATTTTTCGTAATTGAATCCTCCCGCCTCGCGCGTATGTTCATATTCTGGACATACGCGCCGTCACTGCCGGGGCAATCCACCGGATCTTACCCGAGCATCCCACGATCCTTGAACAACGCGGCGAACGGGTTGTTCACGTAACGTTCCGTACTGTACACCGTCTTCCCCGTGTTCAGCACGATGTCGGTGACCTCGTTGCGCTCCAACAGCAACCGGGGAAAAAGCCGAATAAAAATATCCGCCGTATTGTAAGCGTCATCAAGTGCATTGTGTGGCCTCCCCTTGAATGGAAGTTGCAACGATTCAAGTTCACGCGCGAGGCCAATTTGTTGATGTTGTGCGAGTTGGTGGACGTCCGCCCACATCCGCTGCAAGTCATTATGATTGCGTATCCACAAAGTCGGCAGCTGATGATGCGTACACTCGCCTACCAGTTGCAATTTATCCCCCGGCCCCCAAGAGATAAGGTAATAGTCATCGCGAGACAACTCCACCTAAGCTCGAAAATCCGCGATCACCTCATAGAAAGGCATCGCCTCATCGATCTTCTTCCTAGGAATACCGGTGAATTGTGTCGTCTGAGCTGAACAATCCTTCACCCGTGTCGGTCTGATATACGCTTGAAATAAATCAACCAACACCAACTGCATGTTCGGGTTCTGCGGTTGCGACGCCGTCTGTTGCAGCTGCAACTTCACCGCGCCGATCTCTATGGTGTCCATCATGTTCACGCGCCTGGATTGCATCGTCATCTCCAAGTCATAGATAATGTATCTTACCATTGCATCTACCTCTCGACATTACAGCTACCTTTTCCTATCTGAGATTCTGATTCGCTATACTGACTTGCTGTTCCGGACTGCCAACAGGTCATTCCATATTGCGACCATATTCGGTCAAATAGTGTCGTAGACCCGAACTCTTTGGCGATGTCGACCTCAACCCAGCAACTCAAACCTTAGAATTCCTCCGGATCCATAATTGAACATTGCAGATGGTCATATTTCCAAATATGCACCAATTCGTGGGCCAACGTCGTCAATATTTGAAAATAAGGCGCCCCTTTCGCCATCACCACCAGCGGTGCTCCTTGCGGGGATTGTAGCGCCCTTCCCACGATGCGCGAATCGAATGTGGGTGTCGGAATGAACGGTGTTCCGTTGCAGTGTTGAATCTCTCCCGATGATGAGAAAAAATATTACATGGTTACAAAACAGCATGAACGTTGAAGTGCGTGGGGCAGACCTAGACAAAAACCCTCTGATTTCCATTTCAACACGAAGGCGAAGTTTACTGAGTTGGCGTTATGGTTGACTCTTAGTTCTATGTAAAATTTATCACTGTGTATCATGTCACATCCATGAATTTTACAATTATCTTGGAATGATATTAAAAAATTATATTGCAAATCATATAACACAATATTCATTGACCAACCATAAGAAGATACTCTCATCAAATGCAAGCGAAAAAATTTTTCATTATTATTGATAAATGTGAGGTAAACTAGTTATATTATTGAAGGTCAGGCAGTAAGTTAATTTTCTAAAGTTGTGGTAATTTAATGGAAATATTGACAACGGGGAAATAAGTATTTTTGTTATTTGTATAAATTTTGCACTCTTGTTAGCTGAAACATAGGTGGTGCAGCTTTGGAATAATTCCTATTACTACTTAAAGAATTAACGGAGTTAGAAGACGTAGATCCGTTAGAGTTATTCGAGCTTATTGTTTCTTTGTTAGACCAGCAACCACCTGAATGAGTTTTTCCAGTGTATCGTGTTTCTTTGGATCAGTTAAATCAATATTATATTTCCTCACAAGCTCCTTGATGATCCAATCCGTCTTGTCTTCTGACACCACATTTCTCCCCAGCAAATAATCCACTGAAACCCCAAAATACTCTGCAATTTGTTCTAATGTATGATAATCTGGCTCTCTTTTACCTGTTTCGTAATTGGAGTAGGTGCTTCTGGGCAAACTTATTTTTTTAGCCATCTCATTTTGGGTCAAATTTCTTGACTTTCTAAGTTCTTTTAATCTAAACATAAATTCACTTCTATCTTTTTTTGAATTTATTTTCATTATATTTCTTAAAACTAAAACATACAGTGAGCTATTTGATATTCCCCAAAAAGAAGAAAATAATAATTGAAAGATTCGATATGAAGAGTTATTATTTTAATATATAATTTGATTCACTAAAGAAATTAAACATTGATACCGACAAATTAATTATATTAATTCGGAGGGCAAGGTGATTATTCCTAAAAACGTTCTAAGCATTGAGGAAAGGCAGGCTTTGAATGAAGAAATATATAACTCAAAAAAGTTGAAAAAGTCTATGTACACAGATAATAATTTATCGGAATATATCCAAGCAACTGCCGTGTTAACGAATATAATGAACTTAAAACATTAATTCGAAACCAATGGCCCCCACAAAGAAGAAGCGAAAAAACAATTGTGAGTGAAAGCGCGTGGGACAACAGCCACAGGTATTATCCAACCAAACTCGCTCCATAGACAGCGTAGGCGATCGTTTTCCTTGTAGAAAAATTTGATGTACCGGTAGATTTCCTGGTATGCCTGTTCCTTGGTCTTGAGTGTCTTGCAATAAACCAGTTATTTCTTAAGATTATTTCGCAAGGGATTATATGGAAGCGTTATCATAACAATTTCCTTATCGATTCATGCTCACTTGCATCTTGTTTGAAGACAATTGCTGCTGGTATTCATGGGATGCGTACTGAGATCCACGAACGGAATGGTGAATGAGTCCTTCGGGAGGTTTCTTGGTATCACAAGCGTCTTCCAGTTCACGATCCTTCTCTGCGAGTTGGCGCTCCTTTTCCTTCAACTGTTGTTCCAGTTGGCGTACACGTTCTACGCTTGGCTCGCCGTCAAACTGGCGGTATTGGGCCAGCCATTGACGGAGAGTACCCACAGGGATGTTCAGTTCCTCAGCAATGTCGGGCATATTCTTGGTCTGTTCTTGGATATACTTGACCGTTTGTAGTCTGAACTCTTCGTTGCAGTGTTGACGCATTTCACCCATGGTGAACACCTCCCAATATGTTTTTTATCCTCATGCTGTTAGGGAGTTCCCAATTTTTATTCTAGCTTCATATTAAATTTTATTCATAAATGTGGAGTAAACTGGTTAAATTAATGAACGTTAGGCGACAAGAATTAGGCAAAATTTAATGATAGTTTGCGAGATAGATGTGTTAATCAGGGATGTAGTTCAGTGGACATATGTTTTGGTGGTGCAACAGATTCCTAGCACAATGATTTATCAAAGTTTTTGGAATATTTCAGACTTTTGTTTTGTTGTACATGAAAATAGAGGAGAACGATATATGGAGGAAATTTGCATAATTATTAAACAAATAACAGAATTAGAAGATAAAGAACCAACAGAGATCATTGCATTTATTCTTTCTTTGTTAAATCAGCAACCGCCTGAATAAGTTTTTCAACGGTTGCAACTTTCGTTGGATCAGTTAAATCTAAATCGTATTTCCACACAAGCTCCTTTAGGATCCATTCCGTCTTTTCTTGAGGGACTTTATCTCTCCCAAGCAAGTAGTCGACTGAAACCCCAAAATAGTCTGTAATTTGTTCTAATGTATGATAATCCGGCTCCCTTTTACCTGATTCGTAATTGGAGTAGGTGCTTCTTGGGATCCTTATCTTTTTTGCCATTTCATCTTGGGTTAAATTTCTTGACTTTCTAAGTTCTTTTAGCCGATTCATAAATTCACTTCTTTCTTATTTAAATTTATTTACATCATATGTTATATTATATAACTTTTAATTATAAAATACCTGACATGACTTAATTTTTCCTCAAAAAGAATAAAAATAAACGTTGATTGCTTCATAACGAAGAGTTATTATTTTAATTAAGATCTTTGTAATCCTGAATACGATAAATCCAATCAATCCTGACAAATTAATTCTATTAATTCGGAGGACAAGATGAACATTCCTAAAATCGTTCTCAGCATGGAGGAAAGGCAAGCACTGAATGCAGAAACATATAACGTGAAAAAGTTGAAACAGCCTGAGCACACAGATAACAACAAATCGGAACATATTCAAGCAGCTGCCGTGTTAACGAATATAATGAACTTAAAGCATCAATTCGAAACCAATGGACCCCACAAAGAAGAAGCGAAAAAACAATTATTAGTTATTTATCAATCCTTATTGGAAAAAGGGTATCATATTCAATAAATCCCCCCCAACTTGGAGAACACGTGATTAGACGACACTTCATAATTTATATGACAAAGTAGCCATAATAATTAGCTTACCCAGCCTTTTCTTGAATTTACACAAAAACCCCCGGATCTCAACGACAACCCGGAGGATCATTTGCTGCTATGGTGTTGTGCTTGAATGCTAAATGTCACCGTTGGTCAAGTTCGACGCACTTGTTCACTTGACCCATTTGCCCAAACGTCACTCCCGCACACTCACATACAAATAGAATGATGCCTGGTCCACCCGCAACCCATTGTTGCCAGTATTGGTTCCGTTACCGTTACCGTCCCCGTTACCATCACCCTCAGCATCGATCGCTCGATTTCCACTGATGTTCGTAAAGACGTAGCGTACCGATACGGGACCCTTCACTTCACCGAAGGTGAACAGCTCCGCGCTCCGGTTGATTTGCGAATTCGAGTTCGCATCTGCAGATGCAGAATCTTGTGTCTGCACCTGCGCCTGACGAATATTGCGCGCCACCGCCTCAGCGACCTCTAGCACGTTGCGTTGGTAGAGCGCCCGATCGCTTCCCTTAGCATGGATGCTCAAGCGCTTAGCGACACCATCATAAGCGACCTCGTATTCCCCGAGCGAGGACTTCACCCCATTCGCATCCCCATAATAACTCCCAGTGAAATCGAGCATCCACTCGTAATTCTCTATAGCGAATACATTCACGCGATTTCCTTCATTTAAGCTGTAGTAGAAATAGTCATTCAATGTCTCTACTTGCAGCCAACTTAACACGTCCTCGATGGTCACCCCTGCAGGTAACACGCGCACATCCCGCTCTTCATGATTGTTGCGAAAATACGATAAGATGCTCGACACACTCGCTTGATCTGCTTCCGACAGCTTCACTTCATATTGCGAACCCTCGGGTTTGATCAACCGACCATCCTTATCCGCCAGAAGATCATATTGAGCTAGAATTTGCTCCAACCGCGCATTCTGGCTCATCGCGGACATCGTCATGCTGCTCCAGGGCCCCACCACCGAGAACAACATGATCACCGCAAGCAGCGCCATCAGAACCACATTGTTCACTTGATTGTGCCACAGACGCAAAAGTTTTTGCATGCGTAGACGTGCCATATACGCCGCCATCACCAAGATGAGCCACACGCCGCCCGCAATAACGAAATACCGGTTCTCCGTCAATCCATACGCGTTCACCCGAATGCCGACGGCGACCAACATCAACACGATCAATGGCACTAGAATCCAAGGGAAATACGTCACGAACCACCCTGTCCACCGATTCCGACCGCGCAATGGATACGAGAAGAACAACACGACCGCGCTCACCAGCGCAAACCAGAGCACGAGGTTGCTCACGACACCTCTCGGCCATTCCAACGTCAACAGGATGGTGAACAAGTACACATATAGAATGGCCGCATACGCGAGCAAAATCGGCATCACAATGTTCGCTAGCAGAATCTCCAGAACTTTCGGATACATTACCGTTTCATCGAGCTGATCTTCTGCAGCTGCATCCCCTCGTCTGGCGCTTGGCACATAGGTCAAGAAGAACGCAGGTGTGAAAAACCCGGCGGTCACCAGCGCAATATCCAAATAAATTTTCTCTGTAATTTGCAAATCAAACAACAGATTGATCATCACAATCATCAGACAATTCCCGCCCACAATCACGAGCGAGAACAAATACGTTACCGCGAACCGAAACACCAAGTACAGCACATATTTCTCAAAATGTTCCCGCCGCCAAACATAAGGAATCACCACGAACGCCACGTACGATGCAATGAACAAACCCGCGAACCGGATCCCCTCTGTGAGTGAAAGCGCGTGAGAAGACAGCCACAGGTAATAGCAAACCAAGCTTGCTCCATAGACAGCATAGACGATCGTTCGCCCAAGCCTTCCAAGTGCCCAACGTTCGAAGATCATCGTTCTGCATAAACCGAGCGGGATCCCGATCGCGAATACCATCGCCAACCGCCCGATCAAATCCTGCATGGGCGGTGTTAGCGAGTTTTCATAATGATTCAGCACCATCAAGACGACCGCCAACGCCACCGAGAACACCAACGCCTCCGGAAAACGATGAACACTCACCGCAATGCGCTTCCCCGCCTCCGCCAACATCCGCTTCAGCTTTGCTATCACACGGACACCTCCAGATCACATGGTACAACCACAAATTTCGAATCCTTCCCTGACTGTATTGTTATCGACTGCAACGTCAGAGAATGCAACGTCATCGACTGCAACACCATGAACTGTATCATCTTGGTTGGTTTCGCCATGAACTATTTGGTTACAAGTTTCCTTCATCATACAAGTTTCCTCCCTGCAAATCTAGAAGCATTTCGATATGACGGTCGGTCCGCGCCCTCGCATCTCATGTCAGCTGAGCTGCCGACATAGAAATCTCTTCATCGTCAACCCTGCCGCAATGTAACCGACCGCACCTTCGCTCACGAACCTGCACCCGCGAACCCGTTCCCGCGAACCTGTTTCCGCGAACCTGCACCATACGTATCGTCAGTTTCTGAACATACGATAGTCCGCGGGGAGCCACGGTAGCGCGAGATGACGAGCGAATGATCAAAAAATGAACATGCGCGTGTCGCAGTCGGTGCGAATGTTCAGAAAATGAACATTTGTGCGACGTGGTCGGCGAGGATGCGGCGAGATGTGTGGGCGTATGTTCAGAAACTGATCATACGGGAGGCCGTGGGGAGACACGTTAGCGCGGGGTGACGGGCGTATGTTCAAAAAATGAACATGTGCGTGTCGCAGTCGGTGCGAATGTTCAGAAAATGAACATGCGACAACAGTCTGTCAGCGATTGTACGTTCGAAGGAAGATTTTTAGACAAAAAAGAGGAGCCACGCTTCCTCTCCCACAAATTAATTCATTCTATCGTGCGAATTCGCTCAATTTCTTCCTTCGACATTCCCGTCACTTCAATAATAAGTTCGGTCGCAAAGCCTTTCTGTATCATATTAAGGACGATTTCTTTATTTCGGCGGTGGACGCCTTCTTCTCTGCCTTCTTCTCTGCCTTCTTCTCTGCCTAGTTCCATACCCTTCGCGATCCCATCCGCAATGAAGCTATTTCGCTCAAGTAGCTCAAATTCGCGGGCTTCATATCGCTGATACGTCTCTTCATCCGCGCTTAACTTAAGCAAGAGCTCCTCCGTTCTCTTTAAATCTGGGTCCGTCTCAATCAGCGCTTGACGCTCAGACTCTGGAAGATTCTCGCTCAAATACATCAGATAACGGTGTAGTGGATTACTCAAATTTTTCACCATCCCCTCAAACTTGGGTAGTTCAAGAAAGTGTACTTCAAAGGCATCGGTCAACTGCAAACTCTTATCATGATCTTCGTAAAGGTGAAACGTGGTATGGAACATCTCGTGATCCTGGAACAGCTTGAAATCTAATAAATTAATGGTGACTGTACGCTTGAGCTTGCTGTAATCTTCTCCCTGCTTTATGGAGCCAATGTACATCTTACTCATATAGAAGAGAGATCGCCGCGCCATATTTCGTTGGTCGGTCAGTTGCATCTCGATGTCATATAACACATGATCGTCAGACTCAGCGAATATGTCCAATTGTCCTACCTTGTCATCGATCATCCTCTTGGGAAGCCATTTATTCTCCTTCACTTGCAAATTGCGAATGCGTTTCTCCCCTTCAAGCCCAAGGATTGCATTCAATAAACTCATTAAGCTACTTCTGGATTCCTCTTCACCGAACAACTTCTGGAAAATGAAATCATTCTTTGGATTCATGCGACGCACTTGCTTCATTATAACACGCTCCATCCGAAATTTGTATGATGAAGACAATCATTCCCATCCCATCAGGAAAAACAAAAAGAAGCACGTCCTCCCGTCGGTACAGGAAGAATGTGCTTCATTCTTGGCTAAAACTATATCACGTTGAGGTGAAACTCTGCAAGCGACTTGCGAATTGCGACTTGCGAATTGCACCCACCTTGAGGTTCCCTCTAATTGAACACGACTGTTTTGTTCTCGTGCACAAGGAGACGATCTTCGAGATGCCACTTGACGGCACGGGCAAGCACGGTGCGCTCGATCATGCGACCGATGCGCTTCAAGTCATCGACGTTGTCGCGATGGGTCACACGTTGCACGTCCTGTTCGATGATCGGGCCGCCATCGAGTTCCTCGGTGACGAAGTGCGCCGTGGCGCCAATGATTTTCACCCCTCGGCCATACGCTTGTTTATAAGGATTGCCGCCAATGAATGCAGGCAAGAACGAGTGGTGAATGTTAATGATGCGATTACGATACGATGCAATGAAACGCGGTGACACAATCTGCATATAACGCGCCAACACAATGAGATCAATATTGTAGCGCTCCACAGCTTCGACTTGACGCCGTTCCGCTTCAGGCTTTGTCTCCGGTGTAATAGGCACATGTACATACGGTATGCCGAACGGTTCAACTAGCCGTTTCATGTCCGGGTGATTGCTGAGGACCACCGCGATGTCAGCATAGAAATCACCGGATTGCCAAAGCCAGAGCAGTTCCAGTAAACAATGTTCTTCTTTGGAGACGAAGATGGCGATTCGCTTCTTGACCGAGGCCAAGAAAAACTGGCAATTCATGCGGAACCGCTCGGCCACAACGGCAAAATCATGCTCCAACTCACTGAGTCGTCCCGCCAATCCTTCGAGATCGAACTCGACCCGCATAAAAAACATACCGCCCCCCGGGTCCATCGAATATTGATCGGATTGCACAATATTCGCGCCGTGATCGAACAGAAATTGCGAGACGGTGGCAACGATGCCAGGACCATCCGGGCAATAGATCAGCAATCGACCCCGGTCGGGGCTGATCTTATGCTTCGCTGGTTGTAACGGGTTGAACATGAACATTCCACACTTTCTATCTAAAATGAGGTCGCAACACCAACACCTGCAAGCCAAGCGGTGATCCGATGGTTGATCTGTTCTTCGCTCAAATCGGGGAACAGCTTGTCCTCTGCGATGCGGTCATACAGCCGGTCCATCGGTTCGCGCGGATCGGCTTTGCGTGCTTTAGCATCATTCTTGAGCGTCTCCCAAGTGTCGAGCACGTACGCACGTCGGTCGACATGATTTCCTGAGAAATAATGTCCCAGCCGTTCTACATCATCAAGAAAATTGCGTCCGAGGCGTTGTTCATCTTCACCCAGCAACAACGCGATCTCGGCTTGGTACATGGGACGCTGCTTGTTGTCCTCCTTACCGATCCAAGGTGTCTCCAGGATCATCGGCAGATGCGCGAGCTTCTCGTGCGAGACGACACGCTTCATCGCATCGAAGCCGATCCAGCCCGCACCGACCGGTGCGTGGCGGTCCTTGGCCGCACCGCGCGGATTTTTGCTGTCGTTGAGATGCAAGACAGCGAGGCGTTCCAGTCCGATCGTCCGATCGAACTGCGCCAAGACGCCATCGAGATCATTGACGATGTCATACCCCGCATCATGGACGTGGCACGTGTCCAAGCAGATGCTCAGGCGCTCGGGATCCTTCACGCCATCAATAATGCGCGCGAGCTCTTCGAAGGAGCGGCCAATTTCCGTTCCCTTGCCCGCCATCGTCTCGAGCGCAATCGACACGTCGGTGTCCGATGTGCCGCGCAACACTTCATTCAGCCCTTCAGCGATACGGGCGATCCCATAATCGAGGTCCTTCTCCGTATACGCCCCGGGATGCAGCACAATGTGCTTGACGTTGAGCGTATGCGTCCGCCGAATTTCCGCTTGCAGGAAATCGACCGCCAGCTCAAAAATGCTTTCTTTATACGATCCCAAATTGATGATGTAGGGCGCATGCACGATGATATGCTCAATCCCATGGGCTTGCATGACCGCACGGCCTTCATCGAGGAATTGCTCCTCCATCGGCTTGCGCTTCGTATTTTGCGGCGCCCCCGTATAAATCATGAACGTGCTTGAGCCGTAGCCTACCGCTTCCTGTGCAGCATTCAACAACCCTTTATCCGAAAATGACACGTGCGACCCAATCATTTTCTTCATATATAAAGAGATCTCCCTTCATCTACTTCCATGCTGAAAGCTTATTCTGCTATATTGTACTTGATTTTCCGAGGAAGGGGAATACAGCCTGTCAGCGATTTGGAGAACAACCGGGCGACTGCTGTTGCGCTTGCTTCCTATTGTCTATCAATGATACGATTCGATTATACAACACATGAGCGATTACAGAGGTGAGCACGAATGAGTCAAGGCATGGCATGGTTTATTTTTATATGGGTCTTCGTGTTGATTGGCTTCATGGGGATCGGTGGTTACTTCATGTTCCGCAAATTTCTCAAGGTATTGCCCAAACAAGATGGGAAATCAACACTCGACTGGCAAAATTATTGGGTGGAGACGAGCCGCCCGCTATGGACCGAAGAGAGCAGAATATTCTTGAACCGGCTGGTTGAGCCCGTGCCCGCAGCATTCCGCGATATCGCCAAGCACACGATCGCAGCGCGGATCGGACAGCTCACCATTGAGCGAGGTGCGCCCGAAGTAACGCCTGAGTTGTGTGTCGAGGGTTACATTCTAGCCACACCGCGGCGCGATTATAAATTTCTGCGCAAATTCCTCGATGAAGAAGGTATCGATTATACGCCCTTCCGCTCCTTGTTAGAAACGTAGCGCGACACGAAGGGTTGTCCATCCCATACCGTTACGGATGCTGTGCGGCGCGAGCGAATCTCTTCTTCCTCTAACATCAGGAAGAAGTTTTTTGTGGGCAGATGCCCGAGTCCGTGCTTCGCGCTCAGCTTGTCCAAGTAAGCCCGCATCACCTCTTGGTTGCCGGATTGATTATCCCCTCCACGTCTGGCGAAAGCATACAGCGTACTGGCTCGATTCAGCTTGTGCACTTGGTAGCCTTGCTCGATGACGCGCAAAATCCAATCCCAATCCCAATAATTGCGAACCTCCACATCGAAGGGCCCGAGTTCATCGTGCAACGCCCGGCGATAGATCGAACCTGAAGCCACATACGTATTGAATCTTCGCAGCAGCGCAAGGTCGTGTTCATAGCCAAATAGGAATCGCTCCCCCGGAACCCGCGTCCCATTCACCGTCACATAGTCAAAAATGTCCACATCGCTATAAATGAGATCTGCTTTCGTCTTTTCCATCTCTTGCACCATGCATTCGATATGATCCGGTAAGATGAGATCATCATCATCGATCGGCATCACGTAGGTACCGTGAAGGTGGGGAAGCGCCGCATTGCGAGCCCATACGTGATATGCATTCACTGTTTGGTTGATTACCTTAACATCGAGTTCAGGGTATAAAGCCACAACAGCCTCGACGGATTCGCCTGCGTCGTTGATGACGAACACTTCGAATGCTTTGCATGTTTGCCTTGCCAATGACTCTAACAACTCCGCCAACGTGCCTGGCCGATTGTAAGTGGGGGTGATGATGGATACGATCGTCATCTTTGTCTCTTCCTCTCACGTAAAAAATAAACCAACATTCCCAGTACGGGCATGTTATACTTGAATTACCATGAAAACAAGGTGTTGATGGCGATGGTAATGATGGATGGCCAGGAATTTGATTATCAGGAATATGTCGCTCAATCGAAACAATCTCGGCTGGAATGGATTGATGGCGCAGCATACCGCATGGAAGCTGTACCTCCGCCCAATCACCAGAAAGTATTAGCCAAATTTACGGCAAGATTGTTAGAGATCACTGGAGATGATGATCGCATGGAAGTGTATCCTGCGCCATTCGAACTCCGACTTCCAAGATACGGTGCCGCATTCAACGGTGCAAGTTCCATCGTTCAGCCGGATATTACAGTCATTCGCCACCTCCCTTCAGCACGTTCATCCGAGACATCCGCATCTGCCATGTCGCGGCGTGCCGAACGAACCAAGCCGCACGGGCTTCCAGAGTTGGTTGTAGAAATCGTCTCACAACATTCCTACAGGCACGACATGACGACAAAGTTCAAGCTGTACGAGACGTTCGGCATTCCAGAACTGTGGGTCGTCTTCCCTAGTGATGGATTAGTGAATGTGTATCGTCATTCGGATGGAATTTACCAGGACCCCCAACCGTTCAGTTTGTTGGATGAAATCCCGCTTGAAGGCATCATCGATGGTTCATTCGCGT
>JBILCM010000061.1:0-13420 GCA_044353165.1 Paenibacillus sp. | reverse complement strand
AATACGACTTGTCCTGGAATTGTGCGGTCTTCATCAAATCCTTGTGCGATGAGACGCGAATGTTTTTCTACTTGTTGCAATGTTTCGGGTCCATACAAATGTTGACTTCCTGTCACGAACCAATAACAGTACTGTTTCACATTCATCGTCGATGTAAACTCCTCTATGAATGCCGATTTTCATCTCGAATACTTTTCAACCGTTTCATCACATCATTCGAACCTCGGCCAAAATAATCGTGCAACGTTGTGTACTCACGATAAAGTTTTTCATAGATCTCAACATGCTGAGGGATCGGTCTGAACGTTTCTTTACGCACACGTGCCATCTTGTTGGCAGCATCAACGATGTTGTCATACCCTCCTTTGGTTGAACCTGCTGCGACCGCGCCGAACATGGCTGCACCGAGCGCTGGTGTTTGTTTCGAATCAGCAATTTTAATTTCTCGGTTCATAACATCTGCATAAATTTGCATCAACAATCGGTTATTCTGAGGCAATCCACCGCAAGCATACAATTCGTTCACTTCGACACCGTTATCTTGGAATGAATCTATAATTTTTCGTGTACCGAATGCGGTTGCTTCTAACAAAGTGCGATAAATTTCTTCGGGTTTCGTTGATAGCGTGCAACCGATCAATAGTCCACTTAATTCTGTATCTACCAGGACGGATCGGTTCCCGTTCCACCAATCCAAAGCAATGAGTCCCGTTGCGCCGGGTCGATAGGCGGAAGCCTGTTTTTCCAACCATCCATGGACACTCATGCGATCCGCCGCCGCCGCTTCATGAACGTAGGCAGGCACACCTTGTTCAACATACCATGCGAAAATATCTCCTACAGCTGATTGTCCCGCTTCATACCCCAAATAACCTGGAATAATGCCATCTTCAACGACACCGCACATCCCTTCAACACGTTCTTCTTTTGTGCCAAGCAACATGTGACAAATCGATGTTCCCATGGCCATAACGAGTTTACCCGGTGTTACAACACCTACGCCAGGCACAGCAGCATGGGCATCTACATTGCCGACGGCGACCGCGGTACCTGGTTTCAAACCCATAGCCTCTGCCATCGCAATAGTCAATTCGCCAGCTTTTGTCCCTAATGGGTATACATCACCGCGAAGTTTTGTTTCCGTCAATCGCTCTAGACGGGGATCAAGCGCAGCGAGGAACGATGGATTCGGATACCCATCTTGTTTGTGCCAGATCGACTTGTATCCTGCTGTGCAGCTATTGCGCACAATGTTGCCTGTCATTTGGGAAACGACCCAATCCGTTGCTTCCAAGAAGCGATCCGTATGATCATATATTTCAGGAGCTTCGTTAAGAATTTGCCATACTTTGGCAAGCATCCACTCTGATGAAATTTTGCCTCCATAACGAGGCAGGAACGATTCTTTGCGCGATGCCGCAATGGCGTTAATCTTGTTGGCTTCATCTTGCGCTGCGTGATGTTTCCATAACTTAACCCAACTGTGAGGGTTTTGTCGCAAATCATGTTTGAAGCACAGAGGTTCACCCATTGCATCGATAGGGAGCATTGTACAAGCTGTAAAATCGATACCAATTCCGATGACATCTTCTGGATTTACACCTGACGACTTCATGACGGCTGGAACGGATCGTTTTAACACCTCTAAATAATCTCCGGGGTGTTGCAACGCCCACTCATGATCAAGCAACACATCACTATTCGGCAACTGTTCATCAATCACGCCATGAGGATAGGGTGTGACATGATCGGCAACTTCAGCCCCGTCACGAAGATCAACCAACACGGCGCGACCCGATTCGGTGCCATAATCGATTCCAATTGCAAACTTTTTGTTCACGCGTTATATTCCCCCTTCATGATGTTGTCCATAGTAAGCATGTGCACCATGTTTGCGTAAATAATGTCGATCAAGCAACACAGAATTCAGAGCTCCGACATGGGCATTGAGTTGGAATGTGTGAAAAGCCATCTTAGCCACTTCTTCAAGTACAACTGCATTGTGAACAGCATCATGCGGATCTATCCCCCAATTAAAAGGAGCATGGTTGTGAACCAACACGCCGGGCATCTGCATAGGATTGATGTCAGCGAACGTCTCAACGATGACACGACCTGTTTCATATTCGTACGCACCTTTTATCTCTGTATCGGTCATTGGCCTTGTGCAAGGGATTTCGCCGTAATAGTAATCTGCGTGCGTAGTTCCAAGTGCAGGAATACATCTTCCAGCTTGTGCCCACGAAGTTGCCCAAGGGGCATGCGTATGAACGATGCCACCAATTTCACGGAATGCTTTATAAAGAACGAGGTGGGTAGGCAAATCAGAAGAAGGTTTATAATTTCCTCCGACAATTTGACCTTCCAGATTTACAACGACCATGTGATCCGATGTCATCTGGTCATAAGGAATTCCGCTTGCCTTAATGACCACAAGTTCACGATCCCGATCGATGCCACTCACATTCCCCCATGTGAATGTAACAAGCCGATACTTGGGCAGGTCGAGATTTGCCTCCAGCACGGCTTGTTTTAACGATTCTAGCATGTTGAAGCCCCTCCTTGTGAAGGATAGTAGGTCATTCCATGCTGTTTATTATACACTTGTACGTACAAGTTAGCTACAATTTTTTGTTGAATTTCGTATGATGATGGAGGGTTGATATAATTTATTGGAAGGGTTTGTATCATGTTCACCATTTTTGATCCATTGCAAGAGCAGCGATGCAGCATCTTTCCCCATTTCCTCTTTAGGGTGAGGGATGGTTGTTAATTTTATCTCAGTCGCAGTTGCAAGAAGTGAATCGTCGTAACCAATCATAGATAAATCATCGGGTATGCGCAAACCGGCCATGCGAACCGTGTCAAACAAGTGGATTGCAAGTTCATCGTTATAACAGACGCAAGCGGTAGGTCGTTCAGATGATTGGAGCAGTTTTTCGGCATAAATGGATGGTTTTTGGAATTTATTTTCCGTGTCATATTGAATAACCATATCTGGGGATAACGATACTTGATAATGTTGATGTGCTCTGATGAAACCTTTTAGGCGATGGACCCCTTGCAAGTCATCGGTTTTAAAGAAACCGGCGATTCGGCGATGTCCTCGCTGTATGAGATGTTCCGTCGCCAAAAAACCCCCTAATTCATCATTCATCATGAGCGCGGGACAGGAAAGTTCGGGATATTTCTCGTGGATCATCAGAAATGGAATGTTCCGATATTGCAATTCGAGAAATTGGTTTACATTCGGGTTGCCTTGTGCGCTTTTGGTAGGTTCAATGATGAGCCCACTTAAGGGTTGATTCATGAAATTCAGCAACGCTTCTTTTTCTTTTTCTTTGTTGTTGTCTGTGCTGGCTAGCAGAAGACGGAATCCTCGACTACGCAATTCGCCTTCTATGCCACGAACAATGTGCGGGAAAATATAATCCGAAATATACGTTGTAATTACGCCGACCGTCATTGGATGATGGGTTTTGAACTGTTGTGGGTTTGAGACAAAGGTTCCCTTGCCTTGAACGCGGATCAACCAACCTTCATTCTCCAATTCGCTGAATGTTTGACGCACCGTTTGGCGACTCACCCGGAATAATTCAGAAATTTCATTCTCAGAAGGCATCATTTCATCTAATTTGTATCGACCTTGCGTTAGCCATTCTAATATTTTTTGCTTTACAAGCAAATATTTGGGCAATTGTCTTTCGTTCATCTTTCACCTCAGGAGGTCTGTGTTGTAATAAAATGTACGTACAACAAATTTGAAATATTTTAGTCATTATACTACAAATGATCGCGTGCTTGAATTAGGAAAATACAAGCCTAATTCTTATTTTTGTGATATCCTAGACAAAATAGTCAGGAAGGGGAAATAGGTTTGGCACAAGATCATTCCAAACTCGAAAAATCGAGTTGTTGTATGCCCATTTTTTCAAATACGGATTCTAAGAATGGAACTTTAGAAAATTTGCTGGATGTAAATTCTGGTATTGCAAACCTAAGTAAACCCGACAAAGCGGCAATGGTGTGTCTCCCAGGCGGCACTTTTTTGATGGGGACAGATGATCAAGAGGGGTTTCCATCAGATGGTGAAGGACCAATCCGGGAAGTGACGATAAAGCCTTTTTACATAGACCCTTATGCGGTTACCAATGAACAGTTTGCTCAATTTGTCCAATCAACGGGTTATCGCACAGAAGCAGAACAATTTGGCTGGTCGTTTGTTTTTCACATGCTAGTTCCAGAGGAAGTTGCAAGAACTGTAAATCAAGTTCCACAACAAACACCATGGTGGTATCGAGTGGATGGTGCCTTTTGGGCACAGCCTGAAGGACCCGGAACAACCGTGGAAGATCGAATGAATCATCCTGTTATACATATTTCTTGGAATGATGCCATAGCATACTGCAATTGGGCTCAATTAAGGTTACCTACAGAGGCCGAATGGGAATACGCAGCTCGTGGTGGACTTGTGGGCAAACGATATCCGTGGGGAGATCTATTGAAGCCGGATGGTAAACATATGTGCAATATTTTCCAGGGAAAATTCCCAGAAAAAAACAATGCATCTGACGGTTACGTGGGGACGTGTCCTGTCGATGCTTTCGAACCGAACGGGTTTGGTCTGTACAACGTTTCTGGGAATGTGTGGGAATGGTGTAATGACTGGTTTCATCCTTCATTCCATACATTCAATTCAACTGTTGATCCACAAGGTCCACCAAGCGGCACGGGCCGTGTAATGCGAGGCGGTTCATACTTGTGTCATAAATCTTATTGCAACCGCTACCGAATTGCTGCACGCAGTAAGAACACACCTGATAGTTCAACGGGGAACATGGGTTTTCGATGTGCGGCAGATGTGTAGCATAATTGATCGCAGGAGGGGTTTGTATGCTATTTTCAATGAATGACAAAATTGTGATGATTGGTGATTCGATCACCGATTGTGAACGCCGTCGTCCGAATGGAGAAGGGATATTTGGCGGAATTGGCAAAGGGTACGTTGCATTTATTGATGCATTAATACATAGTATCTACCCTCACCTCAATCTTCGCATTGTTAATATGGGCACGAGCGGTAATACCGTAAGGGATCTTAAGGCACGTTGGCAGACGGATGTCATGGATTTGGATCCCGACTGGATCTCCATCATGATCGGTATCAATGATGTTTGGCGTCAATATGATCAACCTACGATGCCTGAAACACATGTTTATATCGAAGAGTACGAATCAACGTTACGTGAACTCGTAGAACAAACCAAACCGAATGTGAAAGGTATTATTCTGATGACACCGTTCTATATTGAACCTAATCCGCATGATATGATGCGGGAGACAATGGACCGGTACGGAGCGGCTGTTTACCGAGTTGCTGAGGATTACGACACATTATTCGTTGATACACAATCGGCATTCAATGCATTGACGGGGACGATATATCCTGCCACCTTGGCATGGGATCGTGTTCACCCAAACATGGTCGGTCATATGGCGTTGGCCAGAGCATTCCTGAATGCAGTCGGTTTTTACTGGAAGTAAGCAATTATTTTAGTGTAGTGAGGGTGTTATGGATGGAGAGAGAGCTGGCATTAGAAATTGTGAGAGTGACTGAATTAGCTGCCTTGGCTTCAGCGCCGTGGATGGGTCGAGGAGACAAAGATAGTGCTGATGGCGCTGCGACGTCTGCGATGCGAGCGATGTTCGATTCTGTTTCCATCAAGGGAACTGTTGTGATTGGCGAAGGTGAGATGGACGAAGCACCCATGCTCTATATTGGCGAGGCGGTAGGTAATCAAGATGGACCTGAGGTAGATGTTGCTGTCGATCCGTTGGAAGGAACGGATATTGTCGCCAAAGGGTTAAATAATGCACTGTCTGTCATTGCTGTAGCCAACAAAGGGAATTTGTTGCACGCTCCAGATATGTATATGGAGAAATTATCAGTAGGACCCAAACTCAAGGGAAAACTAAACATCGAGAATCCGATGGAAGAAAATTTAATGATTGCAGCCAAAGAATTGGGTAAGAATATTTCGGATTTAACGGTAATGATTCTCGATCGTAAAAGACATGAATCTTTGATCAAGACGTTGCGTAAAGTGGGGGTTCGGATTAAATTTTTATCAGATGGCGATGTTGCAGGTGCAATCGCGCCGGCATTCGAAGATGCAGGCATAGATTTGTACGTGGGTTCTGGTGGAGCACCTGAAGGTGTGCTTGCAGCGG
The DNA here is from genome assembly GCA_044353165.1 of Paenibacillus sp. GTDB lineage: Bacteria > Bacillota > Bacilli > Paenibacillales > YIM-B00363 > JBILCM01. The sequence goes on along the minus strand of JBILCM010000061.1, from coordinate 7,189 downwards.
CAGCTCTGCGATGTTTAGATGGCGAACTACAAGGAAGGTTGATGCCCGCTAACGCAGAAGAATATCAACGTTGTCTTACGATGGGAATAAAAGATCCATACAAGGTGTTGACGATGGAAGATATGGTAGGCAATGATGATGTAATCTTTGCCGCAACAGGGGTCACACCTGGTGAAATTTTGGGAGGTGTCCGATATTTCGCGGATCAACGAGCAGAAACACAATCGGTTGTCATGCGTGCAAGGACACGAACTGTCCGCTATGTGAGGTCGCTACATTATCTACCTAATAAAACCATTCTCAAGAAGTTAGAAAGTTAAACTAGGAGTTTTAACATGAAGTCAATTGCAGGCAAGATGAGCGATATTTTCATTCATCTTGCCGTATTTTTTTGCGGTAATGCGTTGGTAATGCACCACGATATTCTCTGAACACACGCGAGAATGTTTTGTATGAACTATATCCAACTTCATGAGCGATTTCAGTCATATTCAGATCAGTGGAAGCGAGCAAGCCTGCAGCATGGCGCAACCGTAAATCGTTCACAAAATGAACAAAACTTTGACCTGTCGTTTGTTTGATGAGTTCGCTAATCCTCGATGCGCTTAATGCGAATTGTTGGGACAGTGTTGTCAATGTGAGATCCTCTTGGTAATTGCAATGGATGTAATGGATCATTCTCGATATGATTGAGGAATGATTGACTTCAAGAGTTTGTTCATGATTTGCTGTCTTTATTTCCTTACTGTATCTGTCAAAGCGGACGATAATTTCTTTGAACTTTGCAATTAACATCGTATTTCTCCATGCTTGATCCCCTCGATATTCTTCGTACATTTCGTCCAAATTTTTGCGTATGGCATCCAACTGATCTTTATTTAATTTCAAGAAAGATGGCAATGAATCCATGGTTGTGAAAAATGCATTCAGGTTGCCTGGATTTCTCTCTTCTAAGAGTAATTCTATACCGAACATGCAATTGTATAGAGTTAAGACCTCACCTGATGTGGTAAAGAGTTCATGAATTTGATAGGGGAGCACAAATGAGAACGTGCCAGGCACTAAATCATGTTTCACCCCATTAATAATTTCATAACCGCTGCCATTGATACACAATGAAAATTCGAGGAAATTGTGTTTATGGGCGGGGAAACCCCGCTTTAGTCGGTTAACACTAAGGTGTAAGGGGAGTTTACTTAACATATTCGGATACGTGCGCAAGTAGTTTGGGAATAAGGTCATTCTCACACCTTCTCCGTAGAAATAGGACATATTTCGAATTAATACGATACACGGTTGTTGCATTCATTCTATCATGAACTTGTTAAGGCAAGTATATCAAATGGAGGAATGCACATGAAACTAGGAAAAAAAATTCGGATTGGCGTGATCGGCGCAGGAAATATTGGCAACGTTCACTTGCAACAGTTCTCCAAATTATCTGACTTATGCGAGATTCATGCTATCACGGATGTCTATTTACCGCTCGCTGAAAGCAGAGCCAAAGAATACGCAATTCCTCATGTGTTCACTACAGCGGAAGAACTGATTCAACATTCAGAAATTGATGCAGTCATTGTAGGTGTTCCTAACCAATTTCATGCACCGCTGGCGATCCAAGCACTCGAAGCCGGAAAACATGTTTTATTGGAGAAGCCAATGGGAATTCATGCAGATGCTGCCCGTTCGATTTATAGAGCGAGTAAAAAAACCGATAAAGTTCTCATGATCGCCCATCAGATGCGCTGGGAATTCGTGCCTATGAGGATCAAAGAGCAAATTGAGCGTGGTGAACTCGGCCAAATTTATACCGCAAAGACGGGATGGTATCGACGCAAAGGCATTCCGGGTTGGGGCACTTGGTTTACCCGAATGGATCAATCCGGCGGCGGGCCGTTAATTGATATCGGTGTTCACATGTTAGACTTGGCGCTCTATCTGATGGGTCATCCCAAGCCTGTATCTGTATTTGGATCAACATATGCAGAGTTTGGTCCTAGGAAGCGTGGGATCGGATCATGGGGTAGACCCGATTGGAATGGAATATATGACGTTGAAGACTTGGCTACTGCAATGATCAAGATGGAAGACGGGAGCTCACTCACATTAGAAGTTAGTTGGGCTGTTCACATGGACACAGATTCCCAACCATTTATTCATCTGATGGGTACAGATGGCGGAGCCGCTTATCGCGGTAAACACGGTAAATTTTTAACGGAAAAATTCAATAATCCAATAGATGTAGCGCTGTCAAAGCCTGACAATGACGAAGGAGAACGCATTCGACTCAGTAGACACTTTCTAGAATGTATTTATGAAGGGAAAACGCCAATCACTTCCGCACTTACGGGTCTGACGAACAATTTAATTCTCGAAGCCATTTATGAATCTTCAAGAACGGGGCGCGAAGTTCGATTGGATTGGGAGAACGTATAAGAAACTTTACAAGACGCAATAAACTGTGATATTGCCATAGATGCCGCACCCATCGTCACAGAATCAAGTTGGAGAGCGGCAAATTCAATGCGCGCGCGATCTTGATGGAAATTCAGGACGTTGTGTGCCACAGTGTCAAACAAGCTCGGCTCGAGCCACGCTTTTGCAATCCGGAGACGATTCCCGATCACGATCATCTCCGGATTAAAAGCATTAATCGCGTTCGCAATACCTATACCGAGGTATCGACCAATGTCGTTAAACAAATGGATTACTTCTTGATTCCCTTGCGCCGCAAGTTCAACCAACGTATCTATATCAACAACTTTGGATGATTGTGATGATAAGCACTTTACCTCTGTTTGCGCGCGATGCAGAAGAGTGTTTTCTGAAGCGTACATCTCCCAACAACCACGATTTCCACAACTGCACAAGAGTCCTCGATCGGATTGAATCGTCATGTGTCCTAATTCCCCAGAATAACCAGAAGCCCCTCGAAAAATTTTGTTGTGGATGACGAGTCCAGTTCCTATGCCGGTTCCCGCGCTAATGTAGATAAGATGATGGACATCACGACCGATACCAAATTCTTTTTCTCCTATGGCACCCACATTCGCTTCATTATCGATAACAATCGGGATTGTGAATTGCTGTTCAAGGCTTTGTCGGAAGGGTATATTTTTCCAACCTAAATTTGGAGCGGAAATAATGGTTCCCAAGTCATCTACAATACCGGGAACGCCAACCCCTATACCTATAATACCGTAAGGACTTCTTGGCGCTTCGTTGATTACTTTGTGAATTAATGATGAGATTTGATCTAGAACATCATCTGGGGCTGTTGCGTTCAACCGAATGCGCTCTCTGTAATGAATGTGTCCGGCTAAATCGGTAAGTAGACAAGACACATATTTCACACCTAAATCAACGCCAATAGCAAATCCAGCTTGGTGGTTAAACAGCAGCATCATTGGTTTTCTGCCACCGCTAGATTCACCCAAACCTGTCTCTAATACGAGGTGTTCACCAACCCATTCATTAACCAATGTTGACACGGATGCTTTGTTTAATCCGATTTTAGCGGATATGTCGGCTCTAGATATGGGTGCGTGTGACATCACTGTCTCAAGCACTAACGATTTATTCATTTTTTTAATTAATGTTTGGTCTCCCGTAAGTTTCATTCGTCAATCGCCTTCTTTAAGTTCCTTCTATTCATTCACTCCAAGCATATCATATCACAGAGAATTACATTTCGAAAACTTAGTTAGTTGTATCGACAAACTAAGATTGCAGTGATAAACTAACAATGAAAGTCACATACTCAAACATTCAAGGAGGGTATTGCTATGACCCAGAGTTATTTCCCGCAGATTGGTCACATTCGCTACGAAGGACCCACTTCAGACAATCCGCTCGCATTCAAACATTACAACCCTGACGAGACAGTCTTAGGACATCGCATGGAAGATTATTTGCGCTTTGCATGTGCGTATTGGCACACATTCGTTGGTGAGGGAGCCGATCCATTCGGAGTAGGCACAGCAATGCGCCCATGGCATGGCTCAACGGGCATGGATCTCGCCAAGCGGCGTGTCGAAGCATCGTTCGAGTTTTATGATAAAATGGGAATTCCTTATTTCTGCTTCCACGATCGCGATATTGCTCCAGAAGGTAGAACGTTGCGTGAGTCGAATCAAATTCTAGATGTCATCGTTGACATGATGAAACAATACATGAAGACGAGCAAGGTAAAACTGTTGTGGAATACAGCGAATATGTTCACCAATCCACGTTTTGTTCATGGCGCCGCAACCTCAAACAATGCGGACGTTTTTGCATATGCAGCTGCACAGGTGAAGAAAGGTTTAGAAGTAGGTAAAGAGCTAGGGTCCGAAAACTATGTGTTCTGGGGTGGTCGGGAAGGTTATGAATCGCTTCTGAATACGGATATGAAACTTGAGCTTGATAATTTGGCGCGGTTTTTCCATATGGCGATCGATTATGCGAATGAAATCGGATATAAGGGTCAATTCTTGATTGAACCCAAACCCAAAGAGCCCAGCAAGCATCAATACGATTTTGATGCGGCAACTACGATTGCTTTCCTACGCACATATGGTCTGCAGGATTCTTTTAAACTCAACATTGAAGCGAACCATGCTACTCTAGCCGGCCACACCTTTGAGCATGAACTTCGTGTATCTCGCATGAATGGTATGCTCGGTTCTATCGATGCCAACCAAGGGGATTTATTGCTTGGCTGGGATACAGACGAATTCCCAACAGACCTATATTCTGTCACGCTCGCTATGTATGAAATCATTAAGAATGGCGGAATTGGTGCGGGGGGCGTAAACTTTGACGCGAAAGTACGCCGTGCATCATTCGAAGCAGATGATCTGTTTTTGGCGCATATCGCTGGAATGGATAGTTTTGCCAGGGGATTTAAATCAGCTGCTAAATTAATTGAGGATCAAGTATTTGAAAATATCATCTCACAACGGTATGGAAGCTACTCTCAAGGCGTAGGACAAGATATTGTTAGCGGCAAAGCAAATTTCAAATCGCTTGAAGCTTATGTACTGGATAAGGATGACATCCTAAACCAATCCGGACGCTTGGAGAAAATCAGATCCACGTTGAACAACTACATTTTCTAAGAGGATCATAACATGAGATACGTTATTGGAGTCGATCTGGGAACAAGCGCGGTCAAGGTGTTGTTGGTTGATCAGGTTGGGCAAGTATGCAGTGAGTCATCAAGGGAATATCCGTTGTATCAGGAACGTTCTGGATTCAGTGAGCAAAATCCGGAAGACTGGGTACGTGAAACGAAGCTTGCCTTGTCGCAATTGTTACTCACTTCGGGAGTAGATGCCAACCAGATTCAAGGACTAAGTTTCTCGGGTCAAATGCACGGTCTTGTTTTGTTAAATAAAGCAAGGGAAGTGATCAGACCTGCAATTTTGTGGAACGACACGCGCACAACGGAGCAATGTAGACAGATTGAATCTGCTCTGGGAGAACGTCTTCTTCAGATCACGCGAAATCCAGCTCTCGAAGGATTTACATTGCCTAAGCTCCTCTGGGTGAAACAACATGAACCTACGTTATTTGCACAAACAGATGTGTTCCTGCTTCCTAAAGATTATGTGCGTTATCGGTTCACCGGAGAGATGGGGTTGGACTTGTCTGATGCGGCAGGCACATTGTTGCTTGATGTAAGGGAGAAACAATGGAGCGACGTCATTTGTCAAGCCGTAGAGATAGATCCTCATATTTGTCCCCCGTTGTTGGATTCGCAAAGTTGTGTAGGTACGTTACTTTCAAGTGTTGCATTGGAAACGGGTTTGACAAACCGAACAAAAGTTTTTGCGGGTGGGGCAGACAACGCTTGCGGTGCGGTTGGTGCAGGAATCCTTAAACCTGATGCAGCCATGTGTAGCATCGGCACCTCAGGTGTGATCCTAGCCTACGAAGAAAGCAAAGATCGTGATTATGCCGGGAAAGTTCATTTTTTTAACCACGCACTTACGAACGCGTATTATGCGATGGGTGTCACGTTATCAGCAGGCCATAGTTTAGGTTGGTTGCGGGATACATTCGCTGCGGGACAATCATTCCAACAATTGTTGGAACCTGTAGAACATGTTCCAATTGGTGCTAAGGGCTTACTCTATACACCGTACCTTGTTGGGGAAAGAACGCCTCATGCAGATGCTGTGATACGAGGGAGTTTCATTGGTCTGGATGCTTCACATGCATTGTCAGACATAGCTCGGGCTGTGATGGAGGGCATAACGTTATCATTGAATGAATCTGTTCAGTTATTTCGAGCGGCAGGACAATCTATTGAACGCATTGTAGCCATAGGCGGTGGTGCAAAAAATCCGTTATGGTTACAAATGCAAGCGGATGTGTTTCAGTCAGAAATTGTTCCGCTAATGAATGAACAAGGTCCAGGGATGGGAGCGGCCATGCTGGCGGCAGTCGGGTGTGGTTGGTTTGATTCATTGCAAGAATGTGCAAAGGTATTCATTAAATACGGCTCAGCTTACATACCCATGAAGGAAAATGCAGAAAAATACGATGAACTTTTCCGCATTTACCAAGATGTATATACACAAACTCGAACGCTAAATCAACGCCTAAGTAAGTTTCGCGTCTGATCGTTTAGCAGATGAGCGGTATCTCTATCTTATTACATCCGTACTTTAAGCATCTATTCTGGCTTAAGGTAAGGATGTTTTTTATTTCACATTTTTGATGTTCTTAATCGTAGGATGTGAAATTAAATATGTCAACTACAGTTAACTAATTAACCAATCCACCCCATATGGGTCAAATCGTTTTGCGAGTCTTTATGGTAAGATAATTACAACCTTTTAGGATAGGAGCATCCACATGAAGTTATCTGTATTTACAGTTGCGACACCCGATGTAACACCGAATGAATTAATTCTGATTGCCAAAGAAGCAGGGTTACAAGGCATTGAATGGCGGTACAAAGATACGCCTGCGGAAGTTCTTGAGGAAAAACCTTCATTCTGGAGAAACAATCGTTGCACAATTTCACCGGATACATCTGAGGAAGCGCTGGATCAATTGCGTGCTTCGGTTAAAGACAAAAATTTGACAACGATCGCTTTAACACCTTATTTAACTTGTGGAGATATTCCGGCCACTGAACTTGCCATGAAACACGCCCATCGTCTTGGGGCGAGTCTCGTTCGCGTAGGCGTTCCTTGGT
>JBILCM010000133.1:0-3964 GCA_044353165.1 Paenibacillus sp. | reverse complement strand
GCCTGGAACCGGTTGGCCTGAGCCAGGAGGGTTCTTGCCTCGAGAAGCGTTAAAACTCATGCAGCGGGTGGCAAAAGAAGGGCTTTGCGCCATGGAAGTTGTAGAGGTCGCACCGGCTTATGACATTAGTGATACGACAGCGTTGTTGGCAACACGCGCTGTGCTCGATGTATTGGCGACCATGGTGGACCACGGAAAAATCGGAGGCAAATAAACATGCATATCCCGGATGGCTTTCTGAATACAATCACGTGGGTATCTACATCGATTGGCGGCGCAGCAGCTTTGGGATCTGCATTAAAATACACACAACGTACGATGACGCCCAAACAAATGCCACAGATTGCACTCGTCGGCTCATTCATTTTCGCTGCACAAATGTTGAATTTCCCGATTGCCGGTGCCACATCCGGTCACTTTCTCGGCGGAGCGCTTGCATCCATTTTATTCGGTCCAATGATCGCCTCAGTCGTTCTTTCTGCTGTATTGATTATACAAGCCCTTGTGTTTCAGGATGGAGGCATTACAGCATTAGGTGCGAACCTGTTGATGACTGCGTTTGTGGGTTCATTCGCAGGGTATGCTGTTTATTCATTCATGATTCGCCTTCTCAGAGGGAGGGGATTGTTTATGGTCGCTTTCTTGGCGGGTTGGGTCTCTATTGTAGTTGCTTCTGCGGGAGTAGGTGTCTTATTGGCTGCCTCAGGCACATTCCCCTTCGCTGTAGCGTTGAAAGCGATGATCGGTTGGCACAGTGTGATTGGGATTGGAGAGGGGCTCATCACGGCAATGGTAGCCATCTATTTGTTTGAACGACGAGCGTTCCCCCAAAGGGGTGTACCCGCATGAAATACAAAAATACGGCCTTACCATTCCAGATATCTCAAAATAAGAAGAAGTGGATCTTCTTCCTTGCCATCGTCTTGATGATCAGCGTTCTTTCTCCTTTCGCCTCAAGCCAACCTGATGGTTTGGAGCGCGTCGCACAAGATTACGATTTTATTGATAATGCCACCAACGTCTTCACCGCGTCGCCTCTTCCGGATTACGAAGCAAGATTCATACATTGGCATTTTGGCAGTATCGTGTTCGCAGGTTGGCTTGGCATCGGTATTGTGTTTATTGCGCTCATGAGTTTAATTTACTTGTTATACAGACGAGGGGGAGAACATGGCAGGATTTCTGAACGCTAGTTTAGGAAAACCGCAATCACTAAAGATATGGCCACACAACCCATCTGCCCGTCTTCTGGTCACAATCACCTTATTGGTTACGCTCGTGAACTTGCGAAACGTCGTGCACTTGGAAATTGCGGTCAGTCTGTTGCTGGTCCTTATATTATGGTGCGGTATTTCCCTGCGCCATATTATCGTTAGAATGGCTTTAATCGTTCCATTCGGTTTAGGCGCTGCAGTGCTCATGCCGTTATCGATGACGGGTGGAGAGTCATTGCAATGGCTCGGACTGACATTATCTACGACGGGGTTGCATCAAGCCGTTCGGGTCATTCTACAGATGCTGGGTGCCAATCTGCTACTCACTTATTTGCTGGCGACAACACCTTTGTTTGATCTTATGAAGGCATTACGTGTTTTGAAAGTGCCTTTGTTGCTTATTGAAATGATGTCACTGATGCTACGTTATTTTTTTCTGCTTGCTGATGAAGCCCGTAGCATGTTGAAAGCACAACGCGCTCGCGGGATGAAGAGTGAAGGTTGGATCTGGTCACGCCGCACGTATATCAGATTCGGCGAACTGCTTGGTGTATTGTTTATTCGCACAATGAAACGGAGTGAAAAAATTTATCTATCCATCCAATCAAGAGGCGGTTTTCAAACAGAATTGGATACCGTCCACAACCCCGCGTCCACGAAAGACCGATCCATGACAGCCATTGCCATCGAGACGGTCGGGGTGAGTTACAAATATAGCAATGAATCAGCCCATGTTTTAAAAAACATATCGATCCGTATTCAAACGGGGAGTAAAGTTGCACTGATGGGGCCCAATGGCGCAGGTAAATCAACGCTGATCTCATTATTGAATGGCCTGGAGAAACCTTCTGCGGGGAAGATACGTGTGTTCGGTGTCGATATTGCCCCAGACAATCGCGCGTTCATGAAACAACGGATTGGCGTCGTGTATCAGGATCCCGACGATCAAATATTCTCTACCACCGTAGAAGAAGATGTTGCTTTCGGACCGAAAAATTTGGGGTTGTCTCATGAGGAAGTCGAAGAGCGTGTCTCCATGGCGCTAAGTTCCGTCGGCATGCGTGAATTGGGTCAACGTTCACCATTCGAACTGAGCTATGGACAGAAAAGAAGAGTCGCCATAGCGGGCGTGCTCGCCATGCGACCCGACATCGTTATACTCGATGAACCGATGGCTTTCCTCGATCCGAAGGGAAGAGATGAATTGCAATCCTTATTAGAGGCGATGCATCTCATGGGAATTACCTTGATCGTTGCCACACATGACGTCGATTTTGCCGCTGAATGGGCCGACACGATTGTTATTCTGAAGAATGGTGAAATCATGGCACAGGGTGAACCAGATTTATTATTTAACGATGAAATCGTTCATCAAGCTTCTTTACACCTTCCCCGACTGTCTAGACCGTTCCGTTTATTGAAAGGTGTTGGCGAGGATTTGAAGCCTAAAACAGTGCGTCAAGCATCTCAGATGATATGGCGGTTAATGATGGACCGATTCAACAACGGATAAAACAAAGAGATTCATTTCTCTTTCATCGTTTAACGTGTAGTTGCAACCCCATCTGCCCCCAGCTCAGCACGAACAACATTCGCAATCCGCTCAACATGTGACGCAATGACCGCTTTATCGGGACCCTCTGCCATGATTCGGATGAGCGATTCCGTTCCAGACGGACGGACGAGCAGGCGGCCATGATCACCCAATGCCAGTTCAACCTCACGAACAACATCCGCTATCGCTGTGTTCTGCTTCCATCCACTTTTGTCCGCAACACGCACATTCACAAGGACTTGCGGGAATTTCTGCATAATGTTCTTGAGCTCGCTGAGCGGTTTACCTGTGGTCACGACGGTGCGGGTCAGCTGCAGCGCGGTCAGAATGCCATCCCCGGTCGTATTGTAATCCAAGAAGATAACATGCCCGGACTGCTCACCACCCAGGTTGTAGCCGCCGCGTCGCATCTCTTCCATCACATAACGATCCCCTACGGCGGTCTGGACGGTCTTCAAACCCAACTCTCTAGCAGCTTTGAAGAAACCCAGATTGCCCATTACGGTCGTTACGATCGTATCGCCATTCAATGTCCCCGCTTTGCGCATTGCATCACCGCATATGCTCAGGATGAAATCCCCATCGATTTCTTCACCTTGTTCATCGACCGCAATGAGACGATCCGCATCACCGTCGAACGACAACCCTAGCTGTGCACCGTGTTCTATCGTGGCATTGCGAATCGCACCGATGTGCGTTGATCCGACTCCTGCATTAATATTCATTCCGTTAGGGGCATCCCCGATCGTGATCACTTCGGCTCCTAGGGATTTGAAAATATGCGGCGCCAGTTCATATGCAGCGCCATGGGCGCAGTCCAATACCACTTTGATGCCATCAAAACGAGTAGCTATGATTGACTCTAAATAATCCGCATATTTCCATCTTGCTTGTTCGTCATCCCGCACAGTACCCAGATCAACGCCAACGGGCCGCGGTAATGTATCCACAGACTGGTCTAGCAGCGACTCAATCTCCAACTCCGTCTCATCCGTAAGCTTAAATCCATCATGACCAAAAAATTTAATTCCATTGTCCTCTACTGGATTGTGTGAGGCAGAGATCATGACACCCGCATCTGCACCCAATGTTCGGGTCAAATAAGCAACCGCCGGCGTCGAACAAACACCGATCCGCACAACATCCGCACCGATAGACAACAAACCAGCGACAAGGGAAGCTTCAAGCATAGGAC
>JBILCM010000132.1:0-4020 GCA_044353165.1 Paenibacillus sp. | reverse complement strand
CGAGAACATTCGCCAACACTATCGCATCATTCAAATCATCTGTATCCAATCTGGCAGCGTAGCATTTCATGGCAAGAATGTATTCTGGTTTGGCAGCCAATACGCTCAAATGACTTAATTGCAAAACGAGATCGGTTTTGGGCTCAACATACAACCAACCTTTCACACCATCATTCAACCAATCCGCAGGGAGCCCCTCTTCTTTGGCGATTTCTCGAGCATACGCATAAATACTACCTTTGGGTTCAAAAACGGCATCCATACCCCTGGTATAACCACGGCTGCCAAAGACCAGACACATGAAGGCTCCGCCAAAAAGTATTAATTCCCCAGTCTCATCGGAGGAACGCAACTTGTCATTGAGCCTATGCAGGGCTTTGAGCATTTGTTCTTTATCCATTCGCTGGTTGTCATTCTGACTGTTCATCATGTACCACCCCTTATCATCGATTATTCCGGCACAAACGTATATCCAAGTCCGACATCGCTCATCAGCGTGATCCGACCTTCGATAGCTTCGATGACAGGATCAGTCACGTCGCGCTCCCAGTAGCGGGTGGCATCGGAGAACTCAATGGGGAGATCGAAGTGAGGGAGTGAGGCAACGGCTAGCGCATGGGCGCGGCCGATACCGGTCTCAAGCATCCCGCCGCACCAGAGGGAGATGTGATGGCGCTTTGCCAATGCCAGCAATTCAAGCGTCGGGGTGATCCCGCCAATGCGGCCTACTTTGACACTCATTGCGCGGCAAGCGCAGAGCTCGATCGCAAGCGCAGCATCCTCTACACTTGCAATACTCTCATCAAGCCCAATCATCGTCTGCATCTGCTGCTGTAGTCGGGCGGTCGCTTGCCATGCCTTCTCGCCGTAAGGTTGTTCGATGACTCGCAGATGGTATGGATCCAGTGCCAACAGACGATCCAGATGAGCAACTTCATCATAACTTCCATTCGCATCGACCATCAACGATAAATCCGGAAACTTCTCTCTAACGGTTGCAATGATGGCCTCATCGTGACCTGGTGCAATCTTCAATTTAAAATGTTGAAACCCTCGCGCGACAAAATGTTCCATATCCGCAATAATGTGTTCGATCGGCTGCATGCCAATGACGACACCAGCCTCGAATGCAGATCGGGTGCCGCCGAGAAGTTGATACAAAGGCAATCCCATCCATTGCGCATACAGATCCCACAACGCCATGTCGATCGCCGCTTTGGCCATCGGATGTCGCTTGACGGTTCGGAAGACGGCTTGCGTGTCGCTTGGATGCTGCACAGTCATTCCCCGCAAACGCGGAATGAGGAATGACGAGAGGACGTGTTGCGCCGTAGCACACGTTTCCTCTGTGTACCAAGGCGAGTCGAATGCCACACATTCACCGTAACCGCGCGCACCTGTCGCATCCGTCACTTCAACAATGAGTGATGATCGTTTCTCTACGTTCCCCAAATGCGTGACGAAAGGTGCTTTCAACTGCAACGTGACGGGGATGATTCGGATATCTTGTATCGTGATCATACGATTTCCTCTGCATCCGTGATATGGTTCAATTCCCTGCGGAGCAGCTTCTGTGCCGCGTTCCGGGGGAGTTCTTGCACGAGATAAAATTTCACAGGCACCTTATATTTGGCGAGATGTTGCAGACAATGCGATCGGAGTGCGTCATAGGTGAGAGCAGCGGGAGTGTTCGTCTTCATGTAAGCTACGGGAACTTGGCCCCATGTCTCATCTGGCATTGACGTCACACCCACTTCAACGATCCCAGGATAACTGAACAGCACGGCTTCCACTTCCGCTGGGTACACATTCTCGCCGCCCGTAATGATCAGATCCGCTCGCCGATCGACAACGAATACATACCCCTCTTCATCTTGATACCCCAAGTCCCCCGTGCGCAACCAACCATCGACAAAGGCATCATTCGTTGCTTCAGACCGTCGGTAGTAGCCATTACAGACGGTCGGTCCTTTAACTACAATTTCGCCGATTTCCATGGGAAGACAGGTCTTATTTTCCTTGACGATCTTCAGTTGGGAAGGGAACAAGGATTTGCCTGCGGAGCCGATCTTGCGTAGCATGTCATCTTGACCTAATGTGGCAATCTGCGAAGCGGTCTCTGTCATGCCGTACGTTTGGTATACAGGAATCCCCCTCACTAGGCAGCGCTCCAACAACGGTTGGGGTACAGGGCCGCCGCCTATAAGCACACACCGCAAAGATGCTGGGAAGTTATCGTCACCGAGCGCCTCTAGCATGCGACTGAGCATTACACTGACGACAGAGATGAGCGTTACATGATGCTTGCGAATGGCATGATTGACCTGTGCAGGTTCGAACCGAGGCATGATCACAACGGGGAAACCATAGATTACACTTCGAATAAGAATAGAAAGTCCACCCACATGATAGACAGGTAAACATAACAACCAAACATCGTTCGAAGAGGAACCCAAGTTGATTGATGAGGAGACCGCACTCCACCAATGGTTGCCATACGTCAGCGTGACCCCCTTCGGTCTCCCGGTCGTCCCGGACGTGTACATGATGGTGTGTACATCCGATAGCACAATCTCGCGGTATGATTCAGGTGACTCAATAAGATCCTCCATTGAAGAAGGGCTACGAAAGCTGCGATTATAGCTAAGCTCATGGAGTTGTACGCGGGTTGTCTGATGACACGTTAGCTGGTCCACGCCATGCGCGAACTCATCCGCATAAATCAGATGGGTCGCATCGGCATCCGTGAGCTGATAGTCCCATTCTTTGGGGGAGAGCTTCGTATTTAAGAAAATGTGGATAGCACCCAAACCTTGCAGCGCATGAATCAGCACGATCGCATCCAATGCGTTCGGCAATAGCGACGCTACATGGCTACCCTTGTGAACGCCGTGCTGTCGCAACAAAAGCATCGTGTTCTTCACACGGGTGAACAACGCACCGAACGTGATCGTGACATCATCTTGAATGAACGCAATCTGATCAGGGGTAAGCTCGGCGCGTTTAGGGAGCCACCCGGGCATTGAATTCGCATCGAAGGACATACATCCATCTCCTGAATGGCTCAAGGGTATCGCGGGAATTTCGAGAAATCCGGTCGACGCTTCTCCTTAAAGGCGTCGCGACCTTCCTTCGCTTCTTCTGTAGTGTAATAGAGCAACGTCGCATCCCCGGCTAGTTGTTGCAACCCGGCAAGGCCGTCAGTGTCTGCATTCATTGCCGCTTTAAGGAAGCGGATCGCTGTCGGTGATTTCTCCAAGATTTCCTTACACCATTGAATGGTCTCCCGTTCAAGCTGCTCGACGGGCACCACAGTGTTCACTAAGCCCATCTCAAGCGCCTGTTGTGCATCGTACTGACGGCACAAATACCAGATTTCGCGCGCTTTCTTGTGTCCAACAATGCGTGCGAGATAGCCGGAGCCGTATCCCGCGTCGAAGCTGCCTACTTTCGGTCCAGTCTGCCCGAAGCGCGCATTCTCTGCAGCGATCGTCAAATCGCAGATCACATGCAGCACATGACCGCCGCCGATCGCATAACCGGCTACCATGGCAATGACAGGCTTGGGGATGACGCGGATCAATCGCTGTAAGTCAAGGACGTTCAAACGAGGAATCTTATCCTCGCCTACATAACCCCCGTGCCCGCGCACCTTCTGATCGCCGCCAGAGCAGAACGCTTCCGTACCTGCTCCCGTAAGAATGATGACGCCGATCGATTCATCATCGCGCGCACAACAGAACGCATCGATCATCTCCGTTACCGTCTTCGGACGGAAGGCGTTGCGAACTTCCGGGCGATTGATCGTAATTTTGGCAATGCCCTCGAATGTTTCATATAGGATATCTTCATATGTACCTGCTGTTTCCCATTGTACGATAGACATCATAAACCTCCTCAATCAATTAAGTGTTTCAAGAAACGTCCTCACACACGATTGGAACTCGGTTGGATTCTCGAGGTGCGGAGTATGTCCCGAACGGGTGATTTGTCGGTATTCGCATAGCGGCAACTGCTGTG
>JBILCM010000018.1:0-38500 GCA_044353165.1 Paenibacillus sp. | reverse complement strand
CATTGCAAATCCTCGACGGACTGCAATGCTGCTTGAAAAATATGGATTTTCATTCAAAAAAAGTCTGGGACAAAACTTCCTGATCGATTCAAACATTTTAACGAAAATTGTTGCTGCTGCGGAGTTGAGTGCTGACCATGGTGTTTTGGAGATCGGACCGGGCATAGGCGCACTTACGGAACAACTTGCATTGGCTAGCAAACACGTTGTGGCGATTGAGCTTGACCAGCGATTATTACCCATCCTTGCAGACACGTTGTCCCATTATTCAAATACTACGATCATTCACGGAGACGTATTAAAATTGGATTTGCATACGGTGATCCGTGAACATATCGCATCAGTTGAATCCATTTCTGTTGTGGCGAACTTGCCTTACTACATTACGACACCCATTGTGATGAAATTGCTTGAAGCGAGGCTGCCCATTGAACGAATCGTTGTCATGGTGCAAAAAGAAGTTGCTCAACGATTCGCTGCAATGCCGGGTACGAAAGACTATGGAAGCTTATCGATCGCTGTGCAATATTATGCAATCCCTGAACTGGTGATGAAGGTGCCTCAGACTGTATTCGTCCCTAGGCCGAGCGTGGATTCGGCTGTTGTGAGATTGACCATGCGGCGGCAACCTGCAGTAGCGGTTAAGGATGAGTCGCTATTTTTTTCGATTGTACAAGCTGCTTTCGCACAACGTCGGAAGACATTGATCAATAATTTACAACAACGATTTTTCGCGTTTGATCAAGGGAAAGAGGCGTGCCGTGCGTTCCTGTTGTCCTGCCACATTGTTCCGGAACGAAGAGGGGAGACCCTTTCCTTACAGGAATTTGCGATGTTGACGAACCGATTGCATGATTTGCGAACCAATCCCTCCTGAACGCCATAAGATGGTAAACAGGAGGGATCACAGATGAAGCTCGGTGATTATGTAGTTAGGAAATCCTACGGTGGGGATGTCGTCTTTCGCGTTCAAGAACTTTGGAGTCAGGTGGCGGTTCTGAAGGGGGCTCAATATCGGCTGCTGGCAGATGCACCCGTTGATGATTTGGAGTCAACCGCAGAACCAAAATTAGAGTCGGATACACGCGGCATACGGGCATTCCATCCCAACCGTCCACATCCACCCGAGATGAAACGTTCAGAAAAACTGTATTTCGAAATCCCAGGAACGGTATTGCACTTGGATGGTGACCGCAATTATTTACAGAAGAGTATGTCTATTTATAATGGACTGCAAATTCCTGCAGAAGGTTACCATCTCCGCGAAGCCGAAATGGCGAATGCACTCGTTGAGCTGCTACCGAGGATTCAACCGGACATTGTTGTCATTACAGGCCATGATGGATATGTAAAGCATCGGCGAGCGATAGATAAGCAAGATATTCAAAATTACAAAAACTCAAAACATTTTGTTCAAGCGGTTCGGGTAGCTCGTCTCTATGAACGAAACCGTGATCAACTCACTGTTATTGCCGGTGCTTGCCAATCCCATTTTGAAGCCCTATTGCAAGCGGGTGCCAACTTTGCAAGCTCTCCAGAGCGTATTCTCATTCATGCGTTAGACCCCGTTTACATTGCCGCGAAATCCGCTTTTACTTCTGTCAAAGACACTGTAAATATTTATGATGTCATCACACAGACGGTAAGTGGTCTAAAAGGCTTAGGCGGAATTGAAACCAAAGGGAGCTTTCGAATCGGATTGCCGCGTTTAGGTGCAGAAAGTTAAAATTTTTACTTGTTTGTCGTTGACAACACAATTCATACACTGCTATAATTGGGTTTTCATTTGACACAAGCCCTTCCCTTAGGTTATAATAACTAAGGAAAGAGGTGGTAGTTGACAATGGTCAAGAATGCGTTGATGGAAATCAAGAAAAGCCTTGAAGCTTACGTCGGCCAGAAAATTACACTTCGTGCTAATGGCGGTCGTAGAAAGATGATCGAACGTACTGGAGTCTTAGAGGATACCTACCCTTCTATTTTTATCGTTAAGCTTGATCAAGAACAACACGCTTTTAAACGAGTGTCGTATAGTTATGCCGATATCCTAACGGAGACTGTGGAAGTCACTGTTTGCGGCGGTAATGATGGACAAGTTCGAATCAATTATGTTCAAGTCTGAAGTGAAAGCAAGCGAACGCATAACATAGTTTCACAGTAAACGGCAGAATCCTTAGGATTCTGCCGTTTACTGTATTTTCCTAGCTAGCGAGGCCGATGCTGTGAGATGGAGTGCTCTGCAATCTGCAATGCGCGCTTCACCATATTGCCAGCATCCTTGGCGCGAATTCCGCCCCAACCTTCCCTTTGAATCGTCTCATAAAATCCCAAATCTTTGGCTAGTTCATATTTTAATTGCTCTGACATAACGCCTCGTCTTCTGCGCCCCACTTTTATCACCTCAATCGTTACTTCTTTAGGCTAAGATGTAGTATCCGCTGACCGATACATGTATTATTCGGGGTTATGAACTGGAACAAATAGCAAGTCCTGTTCATAGAAGCGTATTCAGGTTTGTGTTAAAATACAGTGATGGGTTGAAGCCTTGAAGGTGGTGAATTCGTGAGAGTGTATGAGAAAGCTCCGGCCAAAATTAACTTGTCGTTAGATGTTTTACATAAGCGTAATGATGGATATCACGAAGTTCAAATGATTATGACCATGGTAGATTTGGCTGATCGGCTGGAGATGGAGGAATTGCCCAGCGACACCATCCACATCTCAAGTCAGTCGGGATCTATACCGCTTGATGAGAAAAACTTGGCATTCCAAGCAGCGAAGTTAATGAAAGAACGATATGAAGTAAGGAAAGGCGTACATATTCATCTGGACAAAAGGATTCCCGTCTCTGCAGGGCTGGCAGGCGGTAGTTCGGATGCAGCTGCCACATTGCGAGGATTAAACCGTTTATGGGGACTTGGCATAAGTACAGATGAACTGCGCACTTTGGGTAAAGAGCTTGGCTCGGATGTGCCGTTCTGCATCGCTGGAGGCACTGCGTTGGCTACAGGCAGAGGCGAGAAGTTATCGAATGTCGGCAGTCCGCCGCAATGTTGGATCATTCTGGTAAAGCCACCGATTCAAGTATCGACAGCCGATGTGTATGGGCGCCTGCGAGCCGATGCGATCGAACGACACCCGCCGACACAACAGTTGTTGCAGGCCATTGATGAGGGTGACTATTACAGGATGTGCCGATCTTTGGGCAACGTTCTAGAGGATGTTACGATGGAGTTGCATCCGCAAGTGCGTATATTGAAACAACTGATGTTAAAGCTGGGTGCAGATGGTGCACTCATGTCGGGTAGTGGACCGACGGTATTCGGGATTGTGAAGCGTGAATCGAAGGCTGCCAAAATATATAATGGCCTTAGAGGGTTCTGTAAAGAAGTGTATGCTGTTCGATTGCTATCTTCACCAACTTGAATAAATACGAACAACAGTGTTATATTCTCACTAAGTACAAGAAGGGAGTGCCATAGATCCGATGAAGCGTAGCGCCCGCCTTGTTGAAATGACACATACGTTGTTGTCAAAACCGCATACCTTGATCCCACTGTCTGTTTTTGCTGAACGATATGCTTCAGCAAAATCATCGATAAGTGAAGACCTCGCGATCATCAAGGAAGTTTTAGAGGTTGAGGGTAGCGGGCAATTACATACAGTCACCGGCGCAGCAGGCGGCGTAAAATTTGTACCCCAAATTTCACGTTACGATGCCATCAAACTTGTGGAACATGTTTGTCAACAACTTGCTCAGCCCGAACGTCTCCTGCCCGGGGGTTATCTATATATGTCTGATTTGTTGGGTCAACCCGCTATTATCAATGATATCGGACGTATTTTTGCAACGGCTTTTCGAGACCGTCCCATTGATGTGGTGATGACCGTCGAAACGAAAGGCATTCCGTTAGCATATTCAACGGCTACATACTTGAATCTGCCTGTCGTTATCGTGAGAAGGGATCCGAAGGTGACAGAGGGATCTTCTGTGAGTATCAACTATGTTTCCGGATCCAACAAACGGATTTACACGATGACGCTCGCCCGTCGGGCTTTAAAACCGCGATCGAATGTGCTCATCATCGATGACTTTATGCGAGCTGGTGGCACCGTTCGCGGTATGATGGATTTGTTGCAAGAGTTCGATGCAACCGTGCAAGGCGTAGGGGTTCTCGTAGAATCGGGAGATATCAATCAAGAAGAACAACTCGTACATGAATACAGCTCACTTGCCAAATTAACACATGTTGATGCAAAAACGAAAGAGATCGGCTTAGTGCCGGGCAATTATTTTGGGGAGGAATCAGTTGATGCACCTTCATGAAATCACTACAGACCTAGCGCCTGCAGCGATCGGACCTTACGCGCAAGCCATCAGAGCAGGAGATTTTGTTTATACATCGGGGCAATTGCCGTTAACTGCAAGCGGTGCAATGATCGCAACCAGCATGTCCGACCAGACGCGCCAGGTCATCTTGAACCTGAAAGCTGTTGCTGAAGCTTGCGGGGGCGCATTATCACAAGCCGTGAAGGCGAATGTATACCTGAAAGATTTAAGCTTATTCGCGGAATTTAATGCGGTGTACGAGCAGATGTTCGAAGGTCATAAACCAGCGAGATCTACTGTCGAAGTCGCCCGCCTGCCCAAGGATGCGCTTGTTGAAATCGAACTAGTTCTTTATGTCCCCGCTGAAAAAAAGTAAGAAAGAGTTAGGCTTACAGAAGGAATTTGTATAATGATGTGGAAATATAAACCAAAGCTTTTTTTCGAAAAGCAAAGGTGGTGAATCCAAATGCAAATTACCGATGTTAGACTTCGCCGAGTGAATTCAGAAGGGCGCATGAAGGCAATCGCCTCGATTACGTTTGACCATGAGTTTGTTGTTCATGATATCCGCGTGATTGACGGCAATAATGGTATGTTTGTGGCGATGCCAAGCAAACGAACACCCGACGGAGAGTTCAGAGACATCGCTCATCCCATTTCGTCAACGACGCGAGAAAAAATTCAGGCGGCAGTCTTGGCGGAATATGACCGCGTAATTGCAGCTGGAGATGTGGTCATCGAAGAAGGAGCGTAATCACGAAATATGCTGAGGGAGCCTGGGCGGTTCCCTCTTTTCTTTTGCAAGAAAGTGAGATATGATTCATGTGGGTAAAAATGGTGCCGATATCTCAGTGCGAATGTCCGGAAGGAGGAGTCAGAAGTGTTTAACATCATGGGCATTGTGTTGGCTGCTGGACTTGGCAAACGGATGAAATCAAGTCGTTATAAAGTGCTGCACCCTGTATGCGGAAAATCGATGGTGGAACATGTCCTCGGGGTCCTTGATCAGGCAGGTGTAAATCGCAAAGTCGTTGTCGTTGGACACGGTGCGGACCTGGTCAAGCAAGTACTGGGAGAGCGTGCTGAGTATGCGTTGCAGCAGCAACAGTGCGGCACAGGACATGCAGTTCGCATGGCAGAACCCTTACTGGGAGCGGAAACGGGGATTACGCTTGTTGTTTACGGGGATACGCCTTTAATTACGTCCATGTCGCTTACTCGCTTGATTCAATTGCACCAAGACACCCAGGCGGCAGTGACATTGCTCACGGCTCGGTTCGATAACCCAACAGGCCTTGGGAGAATTGTTCGATCTGCGAAAGGCACAATTGAACGGATTGTAGAGCAGAAAGATTGCAATTCGGATGAATTGGGCATCCAGGAAGTCAATGCAGGCATTTACTGCTTCGATAACCGCTTGTTGTTCGAAGCGTTGCAGCAGGTCACCAACCAGAATGCGCAGGGTGAGTATTATTTGACGGATGTCATTGGAATCTTGCGCGCACAAGGTAAGGAAGTTCAGGGATATTGCACCGATGACCCTGATGAAGCCTTCGGTGTTAACGATCGTGTAGCGTTGGCGGAAGCTGAACGCATCATGAGGGCACGTATTAATCAACGGCATATGGTGAACGGGGTGACGATTATTGACCCTGCTCACACGTATATCGAAGCGGATGTAACCGTGGGTGCGGATACGATCTTGTGGCCCGGCACGATCCTGCGAGGGGATACGCACATTGGCAGCGACTGTGAAATCGGCCCGAATGCCGATATATTGAATACGAACGTCGCCAACCGATCCATGATCAAGCAGTCGGTCTTGAGTGGCGCTGAAATCGGAGAGAGTACGGTTGTAGGCCCATTCGCTCATTTACGACCTGGAGCACGCCTAGGCGATGAGGTGAAAGTCGGCGATTTTGTCGAAATTAAAAATTCTATACTGGGTCATGGTTCGAAAGTGTCGCATCTCGCTTATGTGGGTGATGCCCAAATCGGCAACGATGTGAATGTGGGTTGTGGTGCGATCACGGTCAATTATGATGGGTTTTCTAAGCAGGAGACGGTCATAGAGGATGGCGCTTTTATTGGCAGCAATGTGAATTTAATTGCGCCAATCCGCGTGGGGAAAGGCGCTTATGTGGTTGCTGGATCGACGATCACGAAAGATGTTCCTGCAGATGATTTGGCAATTGCAAGAGAACGTCAGACGAATAAGCCGGGTTATGCTAGAATGTTAAAAGCGCGGTTGAAAGTGTCGAAAGAAACGAAAGCATAGACAACAATCATTTCTATTTTAAGCAGAGCTTTTGGAGGAATCATTCATGCCTTATCGGGATTCGAAGCTAAAGGTGTTTACTTGCAACTCGAACGTGAAGCTAGCTGAGGAAATCACAGATTATATTGGCATCCACATCGGCAAATCACAAACGGAGCGATTCAGCGATGGGGAAATCCAAATTCGGATTGACGAAAGTGTCCGCGGTTGTGACGTCTATGTGATTCAATCGACATGTGCACCTGTGAACGATCATTTAATGGAATTGCTTGTGATGGTGGATGCGCTCAAGCGCGCTTCTGCAAAAAGCATCAATGTTGTTATTCCTTATTACGGGTATGCGCGACAGGATCGCAAGGCGCGTTCCCGTGATCCCATCACCGCAAAATTAGTAGCGAATCTGATTGAAACAGCAGGTGCGCATCGAGTGATTGCCATGGATTTACATGCGACGCAAATCCAAGGCTTCTTTGATATACCGGTAGATCATCTGTTGGGTGTACCGATTTTAGGAGCGTATTTTAAAGAAAAAGCGTTGGATGACATCGTTGTAGTTTCACCGGACCACGGCGGTGTCGTGCGTGCGCGCAAGCTTGCCGACTTCTTGAATGCGCCAATGGCAATTATTGACAAACGTCGCCCTGAACCCAATGTGGCGGAAGTTATGAATATCATTGGTGAGGTGAAAGGTCGCACAGCCATCATTATTGATGACATTATCGATACCGCGGGAACCATGGTATTGGGTGCGAATGCATTAGTCAAAGCAGGCGTTAAAGATGTGTATACTTGCTGCACTCATCCCGTTCTTTCGGGTCCCGCGATGCAGCGTCTTGAGGAATCGCCGATTCGTGAGGTTGTGGTAACCAATACGATACCGATCACACATCCGGCGCCTTGCTCCAAAATTATAACATTATCGGTTGCTCCACTCATAGGCGAGGCGATCATACGAGTGCATGAGGAATTATCCATAAGCAAATTATTCGAGGGTTAATGATGATGAAATGGATTGTAGGCTTGGGGAATCCGGGGAAAGAATACGCACAGACGCGTCACAATATTGGTTGGATGGCCATTGACACTCTAGCCAAACAATGGGGTATTGATGTGTCACAAACCAAATGCAAAGGGTTGATCGGTGAGGGAAGAGTCGATGGAGTGAAGGTCGTGCTGATCAAACCGATGACTTACATGAATTTGTCAGGCGAATGTGTGCGGGCTTTTCAGGATTTTTACAAGTGCGATCGGGATGATCTTATCGTTGTTTATGATGATATGGACACCCCATTGGGTACAATACGTTTGCGAACGAAGGGCAGCTCAGGCGGCCATAATGGCGTTCGATCCATTATTTCGCATATGGGCACTGAACAATTCAATCGAATCCGCATGGGAATTTCACGACCGGCTCCGGGAACAGAAATTGTAAACTATGTCCTGTCGACCTTTCGCAAGGACGAGACGGATGACGTTGAGACGGCGGTGCAGAAAACCGTTGAGGCGCTGCAATATGCACTTGTACACCCTTATGAGAAAACAATGGCGAAGTTTAACGGATCTTGAATGAAAAGAACGATCCCGTGGCGATACTAGACGTATATTGCGTCACGGGAGGGAAACGAATGTCTATCAAGTACAGTTGCCGACATTGCCAAATGCGCTTGGGTGAAATCAAAGATGATCATATCAGTGAGCTTCACCTGGGATTTCATTTCTTGACCCCTGAGGAGCGCAGGGATATAATTACCTATGATCACAACGGTGATGTGATTGTTAAGGTTGTTTGTGAATTTTGCGGTGAAGCCCTATTATCTCACCCGGAGTTGGTATTGGTGCCAAGCCCTCTCCAATAGGACGAAACCGCTTGGAACGCATAGATGTATTAGCCTCGGCTTGTGAGCCAAGGCTTGTTTTGCTTTTAGATAACGAGGTGAATTTTCGCGCGATATGAAAAACTTATTGGAAGTATTGGCAACGGACCCCGACATATGCTCGGTTATGAAAGGCGTTGAAACCGGGATGAAGGAACAACTCATCTCGGGATTGACAGGATCTGCACGAAGCTTATTGGTAGCCGCGCTCCATGCGCAATTGCAGCGACCGATTGTCGTGATGACCCACAATATGTTTTCGGCGCAAAAATGGATCGATGATTTGCAAGCGTGTCTGCCGGAGGACACGCTCTTAACCTATCCTGCACATGAATCGTTCGCCATGGAAACAACGGTCTCCAATACAGAGTTGGTCTCGCAAAGGATGACTGCGTTGCATCAGCTTGCCCGTGGTCATGACGGCGTTCTGGTTGTGCCATTCGCGGGTTTACGACGCATGATGGTTCCGCCCCGAACATTCGCACAAGCAGCTTTCACCTTGGCGATCGGCGATGTCATTCGAATTGACGACTGTATAGAGCGACTCACGATGCTAGGGTATGAACGCGTGGAACGTGTTGAAAAACAGGGAGAATACAGCGTTCGGGGCGGAATTGTCGATGTGGCCCCCATTTCAATCGATCACCAACAATGGGCCATACGCATCGAGTGGTTTGACGATGAGATCGACTCCATCCGGCTGTTTGATCCGCTCGACCAAAGGTCGAAAGAAAAGCAAGCTCGGATTGTGATACTGCCTTGCAAAGAATTGTTCGCTGATACCCAACGATTCGCTAATGCTGCATCACACGCTGCCAGTTTGTTGGAGACACAATTAGAGAAATTGACCGACCGCATATTAAAAGAGAAGCTACGTGATCAAATAGGGTCAGAGCTTGTAAAACTGCGAGAAGGGACCTCATTTCCCGCGATTTATAAATATGTCTCTTTGCTGTACCCGGAGCGACAGACACTTCTCGATTACATATCGGGACGTGCGTTGTTTATTGTAGATGAACCGAACCGTTTGTTGGAATCTGCAAAACAGCTAGATCGTGATGAGGCAGAGTGGATGACTCACCTACTGCAAGAAGGAAAGTCGTTGCCGGCCTTGGTTTTATCCAAAAGTTACGATTCTTTATTTTTTCATAAGCCCTACCAAACATTGTATCTTTCCTTATTTCTAAGACAAATACCGAATACCCAGCCACAAAATATCGTGAATGTGATCTGCAGATCGATGCAGCAATTTCATGGGCAAATGCCTGTATTAAAGTCGGAAATTGAGCGGTGGACCAGAACAAAATCCAAAGTCATGATGCTTGCTGGTGGCAAGGAACGGCTCGAACGTATGCGCCGTGTATTGTTAGACTACGGCATTGAAGAACAGATGATGGTAGAAGGTAACTTGCAAAGCGGGTTCGAACTTCCATCGATTCACCTGGTAGTCATTACAGAAGGTGAAATGTTCACTTCGATGCAACGCAAAGCGAGGAAGGTTGAGCGGCGTTTAGAGAACGCAGAGCGAATCAAGAGTTATACCGAGTTGAAACCTGGCGATTATGTCGTGCACATCAACCACGGCATAGGGAAATACGTCGGCATCGGCACGATTGAAATTGGCGGAGTGCACAAGGATTATATGCACATTCTCTACGCCGGAGGCGACAAGTTATCGGTTCCCATCGCCCAGATCGATATGGTGCAGAAATACATCGGCGCCGATGAGGGCAAGGAACCTAAGATTTACAAGCTCGGCGGAGCGGATTGGAATAAGACGAAAAGCAAAGCGCGTTCCGCGGTGAAGGACATCGCCGATGAGTTGATTAAGCTCTATGCGTTGAGACAAGCAACAGCAGGATATGCTTTCGGTCAGGACACATCGTATCAACAAGAGTTCGAAGCGATGTTTCCTTATGATGAAACTGCCGATCAGCTTCGCGCCATTGATGAAATTAAACAAGACATGGAGCTCGCTCGCCCGATGGATCGGTTACTTTGTGGGGACGTGGGTTATGGCAAAACAGAAGTGGCCATCCGTGCGGCATTCAAAGCAGCAATGGATGGGAAGCAAGTGGCTGTGCTTGTGCCTACGACCATCTTGGCGCAACAACATTATGAGACTTTCCGTGAACGTTGTGGAGGATTCCCTTTTCAGATTGGTGTACTAAGTCGTTTTCGGACGAAGAAAGAACAGGCCGAGACGATCAAAGGGATTAAGAACGGCACGATGGATGTCGTGATTGGCACGCACCGCATCCTCTCTACAGATGTTAACTTTAAAGATCTGGGTTTATTGATTATTGATGAAGAGCAACGTTTTGGCGTGTCCCATAAAGAAAAGTTGAAAAAATTAAAAACGAATGTGGATGTCCTCACGTTAACGGCAACCCCCATCCCGCGCACTTTGCATATGTCTATGCTCGGTGTTCGTGATTTATCGATTATTGAGACGCCTCCGGAGAACCGTTTTCCCGTTCAGACGTATGTGGTTGAACATAACCATGTCATGATCAAAGATGCCATTGAACGAGAATTGGCACGCCATGGTCAAGTTTATTACGTGTATAATCGCGTGCAGGGGATTCAACAGATGGCTGATGCGATACGTGCGTTTGTGCCTGATGCTCGCGTAGTTGCCGCGCACGGCCAAATGCCTGAACAAGAACTCGAGCGCACCATTCTCGATTTCCTGGAAGGGGAGTATGATGTACTGGTCAGCACATCAATTATTGAAACAGGAGTAGACATTCCGAATGTGAATACACTCATCGTACATGATGCTGACAAAATGGGGCTCTCTCAGCTTTATCAAATGCGAGGACGCGTTGGCCGTTCCAATCGCATTGCATATGCGTATTTTACGTATCAGCGCGATAAGATATTGAACGAAATTGCGGAGAAGCGGCTACAGGCGATCAAGGAATTTACCGAGTTGGGCTCTGGGTTCAAGATTGCGATGCGGGATCTAGCAATTCGCGGCGCGGGCAACCTGCTTGGCGGTGAGCAACATGGATTTATTGCATCGGTCGGATTTGACTTATATTCCCAAATGCTTGCTGAAGAAATTGAATTGCGCAAGCAGGAGTTGCACGGTGAGGCAGAACAACGAGTAGTCAAAGCGGTTTCCACTCAGTTTGAGCTAACAGTGGATGGATATCTGCCCAGCGAGTATATTGCAGACAGTGAACAAAAAATTGAAATCTATAAGAAAGTGGCTGCCATTCAGACGTTCGATGCACAGAGGGATCTGCTTGACGAATTGATCGACCGATTTGGAGATCCTCCAAAACCTGTGTTGACATTGCTCACTGTCGCGAGGTTGAAGGTATACGGTGCAACATACGGGATTCAGA
Organism: Paenibacillus sp.; assembly: GCA_044353165.1. Lineage (GTDB taxonomy): Bacteria > Bacillota > Bacilli > Paenibacillales > YIM-B00363 > JBILCM01. The sequence goes on along the minus strand of JBILCM010000018.1, from coordinate 26,662 downwards.
CGATTGCGTCGAAAAATGATGATCTCATTATTACCATGAACCCTGAACAGAATGCCCGGATTGACGGACAAAAATTATTTGCCCTGAGCAATCGATTCGAACATAAGCTGCGAGTCATACCTGGGGCGCAGATCGTCATTGCGATGCAATGCAAAAAAATTTCCACGGAACAGTCCTTGCAGGCGCTGGAAAGCTTTCTGCAACAATATGGAGAAGTGTTGAGTGACTCTGGTTTTCGCGAAGTAAGGGTGATCTAAATTTGGTGCATAAGTGAATCGTTAGCGACGAATACTAATGTCGAATATCAGACTTGATTCCATCCCCCTCGATCAAGCAAACCAACAATGGATTAATACTTCTAGAAAGCGAGGGCACTCCGCATGAAAGCAACAGGTATTGTTCGCAGAATTGATGATCTCGGCAGGGTCGTGATCCCCAAAGAAATTCGCCGAACGTTACGGATTCGGGAAGGCGATCCTTTAGAAATTTTTGTCGATCGTGATGGCGAAGTGATCTTAAAAAAATATTCACCGATTGGCGAGCTTGGTGATTTCGCGAAGGAATATGCGGAATCACTGAGTGAAAGCACAGGTCACATTACCATGATATCGGATCGAGACAACATCATTGCTGTGTCAGGTGCTTCAAAAAAAGATTATTTAGAGAAACACATTGGTTCTGTTGTGGAAAGCAGCATGGAAAATCGAAAAACGGCATTTGAATCGAACACGGGCGAATATGAAATATGCAAGGAAATGCCGGAGACGTATGTTTCTTATGTGTGTGCGCCGATCGTTGCCAGTGGAGACCCGATTGGCGCGGTGATCTTGCTTACAAAGCAAGAAGGCAACAAGATGGGACAGATGGAAGTGAAGATGGCGGAGACTGCGTCTGGATTTCTTGCCAAACAGATGGAACAGTGAGCGCTATTATACGGCGATATCGCTGAGAAGCTTTCGCGACCTGCTGATCATTTGATGTGGGTTGCGGAAGCTTTTTTATTGTGTTTAGATGGATGAAAGGAGTTGTTCTCATTGGCAGGTTGCATTAAAGTTGTGGGTCTTGGTTCTGGGAATCGAGACGGAATTACACTTGGGGCGTGGGACGAGCTTCGCCAAGCCAAGCGGATCATGCTTCGAACGGAACAACATCCGACTGTCGATTGGCTGAGGGAGCAAGGATTGCATTGGCGTTCATTCGATTCATTCTATATGACCTATACTTCGTTCCAAGACGTCTATCATGCCGTTGTGGAGTCCTTATTGGAAGAAGCCCGTGAGGGAGATGATATCGTCTATGCTGTCCCCGGACACCCATCCGTTGCGGAACAGACCGTAGCCATGTTGCGCGCCCGTTGTCCTGAAGAAAGTATTGCATTACATATCATTGGCAGTGAGAGTTTTCTCGATCGTGCGTTTATGGTACTTGGCTTCGACCCCGTTGAAGGATTCCAACTTCTGGACGCTACAGCGTTGCATGCGCATCAAATCCAACCCCATCATCATATTGTGATCACACAAGTCTATGACACATCTGTTGCTTCGGATGTCAAGCTAACATTGATGGAGAAATATCCTGATGACTACGAAGTGACAATTGGCCACGCGCTTGGTGTTCCAGGCAGCGAGCAGGTGATGCAAGTGCCATTGTATGCGTTGGATCGCATCGAAGGTTACGGGAATCTATCCTTGATTTACGTAAGGCGGACGGAACGAGAAGATATCCATTATCGGTCCTTGGACAAACTTCATGAAATCGTAGCTCATCTTCGCAGTCCGCAGGGCTGTCCTTGGGATCGGGAACAGACGCACCGTTCGCTTCGCAAATATTTTGTGGAAGAAACCTTCGAGGCTTTAGAGACGATTGATAACGATGATCCGATCGCCATGCAGGAAGAACTTGGTGATGTCTTATTACAAATCATGTTACATGCACAAATTGAAGAAGAATCAGGGGCATTCACGATCCATGATGTCATTGCCGGGTTGTCTGAGAAGCTCATCCGACGGCATCCCCACGTATTCGCACAGCTGCATGTCAACGGGGTAGAGGATGTGCTCCAAACATGGCAAGAAATCAAGGCGCAAGAGAAGAAAGATGCGGGTCTAGTGAGCTCGCAGTCCATCTTATCCGATGTTCCCACGGGGTTACCTAGCATGGTGCGAAGCGTTGCCTTACAGAAGAAAGCGGCTAAGGTTGGTTTCGATTGGGCGGAACCGAGTCAAATATCTGCGAAAATCAGAGAAGAACTTCATGAATTTGAAGCTGAATTACGTGGGTTGGTTGTGCCAGGGGAGGACCAGTCCGAACCTTTGCTTGACGAGATGGGCGATTTGTTGTTTGCTGTTGTGAATTTGGCTCGCTTTTTAAAATTAGATCCGGAAGAAGCATTGGCCCGAACAAACCGTAAATTCATCCGACGTTTCGAATATATTGAACAACAATTGCGTTTAAGAGACAAAACTTTTGACCAAACTACGATCATAGAGCTTGAACAATGGTGGCAAGAAGCCAAGAGGAGTTGAAGTTTTTTAAAAAAGTTTCCGAAGCATGCAGGATTTTGCGACCATCGAGAGAATACATTATGTGAATATTGTCGAGTTGACGTTAAATGAATTTGGGAGGATTTTTAAACATGAATAAAGCAGACTTAGTAAACAGTATCGCGGAGAAAAGCGGTTTGACGAAGAAAGATGTAGAACATGTACTAAACAGCTTCCTAGGAGAGGTAACGGATGCACTCTCTGCCGGAGAGAAAGTGCAATTAATCGGATTTGGGACATTCGAAACCCGCAAGCGTTCCGGCCGTGTCGGTAGAAATCCACAAACGGGTGCCACGTTATCCATTCCAGAGTCGAAAGTGCCCGCATTCAAAGCTGGCAACAAACTTAAAGAAGCTGTAAAGTAATGCGTCTTGATAAATTTTTGAAAGTATCCCGTCTGATCAAACGGCGCACAATCGCCAAAGACGTCACAGATCAAGGCCGGGTGTGGATAAATGGGAAAGAAGTCAAACCAAGCCATGCAGTTAAGCTTGGAGATGAATTGACGATTCGTTACGGACAGAAAAGCGTAGTCGTTCGCATTGAGCGCATCTTGGAATCTTCTCGCAAAGACGAAGCTGAACAGATGTATTCCATCATAAAAGAAGAGTCTCATCCATTATCCAGTTCGATCTAACATAACAGCCGTTCCAAAGCTCCGGCCTGCTGAGGTCAGGAGTTTTTTGTTCTAAACGTTGACCTCTGCCCATAAAGATATTTATATAAGGGAGGGGTACAGGCTATGGTAGAACCCGCAAAAAATAAACGACAAGAGATCAAGATGCTGAATCGGAAATTGCTAGAAGTTTCAGGCGTCATCCATGTGGATCGGTTTGACAGCGAACAGTTCTGGTTGGAAACAGAGCTTGGTGTCTTACATGTCAAGGGACAAAATTTACATATAAAAAACTTAAATCTCGAGCAAGGGTTGGTTTCCATCGAGGGGATGGTGAACGCAATGCAATATTTGGACGGAGCGGGACCGGACAAGAGCAAAGGTTTGCTTGGAAAATTATTTAAGTGAGTTTAGAAAATCAGTTTTTGACCCTGTTGATCATGGTGTGCAGCGGCGTAAGTCTTGGTGTGCTGTTTGATACGTATCGAGCATTCATTATTGAGCTTCGTGTCCCGCGCGGGCTCCTTCCGCCGATGGATCTCTTGTATTGGATTTTAGCTGCTTTCCTCACCTTCGGGATCTTATTCCTTAGCAACGGTGGTGAGATCAGGTTTTATGTTTTTGTAGCCATTGGCATGGGGATGGTGTTTTATTTTACTTTGTTAAGTCGCGTGATCCTCCGCGTGTTTCGTGCGGGCATTCGCTTATTCAACCAAATGCTGCTTTTTTTCATGAGATTGGCGCAAATTCTTTTGGTTCGACCTCTAGCAGCCTTGGTTCACTTTTTTGTAAAGTTCTCTATTTTCATCTATAAAATTGTGTTACAATGTCTCTATCCTTTCTGGAGATTCATGGTATGGCTCTTAAGGCGGATGAGTAGACGGTAGGAGGATTTTGCTACATATGCAGAAGAAAGAGAAGTCAAGAGGCGCTCAGCGTAGATTTCGGCTTTTCTTGGCTGTTGTTGGAAGCTTTACGTTGTGGGCTGGATTTACGCTATGGGAACAACATAGTGCCCTATCCGATAAGAAATCGGAGTTGAAGCAACTGCAACAAGATCTCGCAGAAGAACAACGACTGAATAAAGAACATCAACAGGAAGTCACTCGCCTGCATGATGGTGAATATATTGAACAGAAAGTGCGCAAAGAATATGGCATGACACGGCCAGGTGATAAAGTGTTTCAAGAAACGCCACAGTAATATTATGGTTGTGTCATTTGACCATATTCAACCATATTTTGTATAATTCAAGCTAGCGATATGTGTATATTAAGGGAGGAACTAGTTCTTTTATGTCAACAGTTGAAGTTGGCGCAAAACTCGAAGGGAAAGTTACAGGCATCACTCATTTTGGTGCATTCATCGAATTAGAGGGTGGTGTAACAGGTCTTGTTCACATCTCAGAGATTGCGGACACTTATGTCAAAGAGGTTAAAGAACACTTGAAGTTGGAAGACACCGTGACGGTGAAAGTGATCAACGTAGACGCGAATGGGAAGATTGGTCTATCGATCAAGAAAGCGATTGAAAAACCCGTCGTGGAAGAACAACGACCGAGCGGCGCGTTTCGTAAAGAGATGCCCCGTGAAGGATTCCGTGAACGTTCCGGGTCGGGAGGCGGATTTTCTAAAGGTGGTCCGGATCGCAAATCAGGATTTTCTGGCGTGAATCGGCTCAGCTTTGAGGACAAGGTGTCTCGCTTTCTCAAAGATAGTGAGGAACGGATAACCTCCTTGAAGAAGAATACAGAAGGTAAACGAGGCGGACGCGGCGCAAGACGTGGTTAAGCTGACTTATCCATTCATGAGATGCCATAATACATCTTTTGTACATTTTCACACGAAACCCAACCGTTCGACAAGTTGTCGGGCGGTTTTTTGTTGTGTCATTGTGTGATTTTGGCGTGAATGACTGTCGGAAAATTTATACAATCTACCAACGTGTTGCGACAAACTTTTTACTAGACTTGCCCCATAATAAAGAGACAAACGAGAGGGTTAGGGGTGCTTATCGCATGGAGATAGTGAAGAAGCTCGGGAACGAATGGAAACAACGAATTCTCAATCACGCGTGGGTGCACACAATGATGAATATGCGATGGCAAGCTTTGATTGCAGCTGTTGCTTTCTTGCTTGGACGAGCAACCATTCTAGATCAGATCGCTCCTTTTGCCCTGGCATTTTTTACAACCATCTACTATCTTCGTCCAAGTTCATTAAGGGTTACGGCAGTATCACTGATTGCAGGAAGTTTATTCGCGGCCCAACCCCAGACAGGATTGATTGTCGCGCAAATGGTTATGATCACGTTGTTGATGAGAGGATGGGCTCGTTATGAAAAAACGAGTGTTGCTCACGCCCCCATATTGGTTTTTGTGACTGCAACTTCCGTAGGTATATTTGCAGATCTTTTACAAGCAGCAGTGAGCTGGATTTCGATTGCCATGACATCTGTTGAATCGATATTAAGCAGCATACTCACGATGATCTTTCTTCAAGCGATTCCTGTGTTTACGGTGTCGCGCAAAAGTGCGCAGGTCCGTAATGAGGAATTGATATGTGTGATCATTTTATTTGCATCTGTGTTAACGGGCATGTCATTGTGGCAAATGGAAGGCATTACTTTTGATCATATATTTTCGCGGTATTTGATATTGTTGCTAGCCTTTGTGGGCGGGGCGGCTATTGGGACATCTGTGGGCGTGATTGCCGGCTTGATTCTAAGTTTAGCCAACATCGCTGCAATCCCTCAGATCAGTTTGTTGGCACTTGCCGGACTGCTTGCGGGATTGCTAAAACAAGGCGGCAAAGGCGCGGTTGCTTTTGGTATGATTCTAGGCACTTCCATATTATCTGTGTATGCAGGCAATCCAGCAGCCATCATCCAGTCTTCATGGGAATCTGCTGTAGCAATCTTATTATTCCTGTTCACACCAAGCGGGATCATTCGGACCCTATCCAAGTTTACCCCAGGTACTGTAGAACATACGCATTCACAGCAGGAATATGCGCGTCGCATTCGTGACGTTACGGCACATCGTGTAACACAGTTTTCGGATGTCTTCAGGCAATTATCCCAAAGCTTTGGGCAACTTGTTGAGAAGAATCAAGCCAAAAAGTTCGAGGAAGATGTCGGTTATTTTGTGAACGCTGTGACAAGCCGTGCGTGTAAAACTTGTTTCCGGAAAGAAACTTGTTGGGATAAACATTTTTACAGAACATCCAAGTATATGACCGAAATGATGAGCACCGTCGAAGCAAACCCCGAGTTCTCACAATCAGGGATTCCCGCTGAATGGAAGCGGATATGCCATAAAACAGACCGGGTATTGGCAATTTTAAAGAAACAATATGAATTGTTCCGGTACGACCAGCATTGGGTAAAACAGATTCATGAAAGCAGAAAGTTGGTTTCCGAACAACTTCAAGGCGTGTCACAAGTTATGGATGATTTGGCGAAAGAAATACGCCGTGAAGGACAGGAAATGTATAGGCAAGAAGAACAAATCAAAAGCGTATTGGAGGAAATTGGATTGCCGGTACATCATATTGATATTGTCTCACTGGCAGACGGCAATATAGAAATTGAAATGATACATGGTTTTCCAAAAGGGTTTGATGAGTGCAGCAAGGTAATCGCACCTTTATTGACGAATATCTTGGGTGAGACAGTTGCTGTGAAGAGAGAGACATGGGGTGTTCCTGACGAAGGTTTAGCGACGGTGACATTCACTTCAGCTAAAGAATTTGAAATTGAAACCGGCGTTGCTTGTTTGGCCAAAGGTGGGGAGTGGTTGTCTGGCGATAGTTATTCGACTGCTGAACTCGGTAATGGGAAATTTGCTGTTGCACTAAGCGATGGCATGGGCAACGGTGAACGCGCTCGAGCAGAGAGCAGTGCTGCCCTCTCCATTCTTCAACAGTTGTTGCAGTCCGGGATGGAAGAACATCTGGCGATTAAGTCCGTAAATTCAGTATTAATGTTACGTTCCCCTGATGAAATGTATGCAACGATTGATTTGGCTATGATCGATCTTTACAATGCGAAAGCAACGTTCATGAAGATTGGTTCAACCCCAAGTTTTATTAAGCGAAGAAACGAAATTATTCCAATTACTGGACATAATTTACCAATAGGTATACTTAAAGACATTGAAGTGGACATGATCCATGTGCAACTGCAGCCAGGAGATGTGCTTGTCATGATGACGGATGGTGTTTACGACGCGCCAGGTCATGCAATCAATAAAGAATTATGGATGAAAAGACTGTTGCATGAAATGAAGGCAGAATCAGCGCAAGAGGTAGCAGATGCCATCCTCGAGCGAGTCATTCTTCTCTACAGCGGTGAAATTACCGATGATTTAACCGTTATGGTGGCGAAAATTGAGCAGTTTCGACCGGAATGGGCAACCTTCCGATGGAATGGCCTCCAGTTATTAGAGCGGCCGCGGGTTGTAAGTTGATAGGAGCCCTTCATTTCCCGGGGAATCGTTATGAAAACTTGTCATAGCATCGTATAATATGCGGCCGCTGCACTTGCAAAATGATGAAAATTCCTTTATAAAGAATGAAACATGCGCTTCAAGGGGGATAACAGGTGCGCCATCGGTTGCAACAACAAGTTGAGAGGGTTATTCAAGCTGAACAATTGCTTGAGCCGAATCAACGTGTCATTGTGGCTGTATCGGGGGGCTCGGATTCCGTCGTGCTTTTGCATTTATTATGGATCTTGGGATCCAAGCATGGCTGGCGCTTGGCTGTCGGCCATGTCAATCACGGACTTCGTGGTCAGGAGTCTGATGATGAGGAACTATTTGTACAACGTTGGAGTGCGAAGCTTGATTTGCCATGTTTTACCCGAAAACTAACAATGAACAACGAAGACGGCAATGATATGCACAATCTTCAATCCCGCGCCCGAACATTAAGATACGCAGCGCTCAAAGAAATGGCACGAGGCTTCGGTAGCGATACGATTGCTTTGGCGCACCACGGCGATGACCAAGCGGAGACCGTATTCATGCGTTTGTTTCAAGGGACAGGTCCAAGCGGCTTGGCTAGTATGCGAACCAAATCTCTCCAATATGGAATGTTACTCATCCGCCCTCTGCTGCATCAACCGAAATCCGATATTATCAATTACGCAACTTCAAAACAACTGACGTTCATGCAAGACTCCAGCAATGCTTCCCGCAAATATGACCGCAACAAAATACGATTGGATCTGCTGCCTGCAATCACGCAACTCTACCCTAACGCACCGCAATCGCTGTGCAGAATTGCACAACTTAGTGCGGATGAGAGCGATTATTTAGAGTCATTGGCACAATCACTGGCGAATGAAATCATAGGTGTAAATAAAGACCGAATCGTCGTTGAACGCGATTCGTTCATTGTTGTGCATATTGCTTTACAAAGGCGATTGATTAAAATAATATTAAATAGTCCTTTGTTGGATGGAATCGAAATTGACTTTCACAAAGTCGAACTTGTTCGTGAGGCGATCACGAAAGACCATCCTACAACCCTTGAAATTCGCCTTAGCGAACATATCGTATTTCGCCGTACATATGATAAGTTGGAGTGGATCCGTAACATTGGGAACCAGCAACCGATTGTAGCCTACGAGATGCAGATTGATGTTGCATTCCCGAATGTTTTTCCTATTTCAGGAACACCTATGTTTTTGGAATGGGAATGGAGTGATCGTCCTCATGGATCTTCTGTGCATACGGATGATCATTATATGGCGCTTTTTGATGCTGATGGAATTGACGATCAATTAGTCGTTCGGACACGTCGTTCCGGGGATCGAATTGAACCGCATGGCGGCGGGGGCACGAGGAAGGTTAAAGAACTTTTTATTAATGAAAAGCTACCAAGACAGTGCCGTGACTTCTGGCCTATTGTAGCCGAAAAATCAGGGAAAATCTTATGGATACCAGGGGTTAGGCGTTCTTGTCATGCAACACTCCATGGCAATTCGAACAAGGTTTTGATCATGCGATTGAAGGGTATCGAATGTTCTAACGATGAAGATCGTCATTAACAGGAGGCTATTGTGCATAAAGACATCCAAGAAGTTTTATTCTCAGAAGAACAGATTCAGCTTAAAATTAACGAGTTGGGTCGGCAAATCAGTCTGGATTACGCAGGCAGAAACTTATTGTTGATCTGTGTATTAAAAGGCGCATTTATGTTTATGGCCGATTTATCCAAGCGAATCGAAGCGCCCCTTGAATTAGATTTCATGGCCGTGTCATCGTATGGAGCCGCTTCCCAATCTTCAGGTGTTGTAAAAATAATAAAAGATTTGGATGTTCCTGTTGAAGGTCGCGATATTCTGATTGTAGAAGATATCATTGATTCAGGGTTAACGCTCTCTTACTTAATTGACGTATTGGAAAGACGGAACGCTCGGTCCATTAAAATCGTAACACTTTTTGATAAGCCGCTTCGTCGTAAAGTTGAACTTGAGCCAGACTACAAAGGATTTATCATCCCAGATGAGTTCATTGTAGGCTATGGTCTTGATTATGCTGAGAAATATCGAAATTTACCGTATGTAGGAATCCTAAAAAGGGAATTATACGCTGAATAATATAGATATAGCCTTGTTATACGAATGGAATACAACCCGCGCCTTTGTTGTGATGCGTTAGGGCGCTATGATACAATATACACACGCTTGAGAGGAGGTAGGGGATGAACAAGGTCGTCCGTAACACCGGCTTTTATCTTATTATTTTTTTAGTAACAGTCGGCATCGTAAATTTCATTAGCAATCAGAACAACCAAAAAAATATTCTCCTTTACAGCGAGTTTCGCCAAGAATTGGCAGCCGGGAGCATTGCAGAGGTTACTGTACGGGCAGATCGCCTCTCTTACGTGATCACGGGAAAATATAAGAACGCCCCGGAAGAGGAAGCCTTATTCGAGACACGCGCACCGTTAAGCGAGAATGTGCTGGACATCATACAGGATAGCGGTGTTGTCGAGCGGCATGAGCCTGAGGAGGGCCAACCGTTCTGGATTGCCTTCTTAACGTCGATCGTACCGTTTATCATTATTTTCATATTATTCTTCTTTTTATTGAATCAAGCGCAAGGCGGCGGCGGCAAAGTCATGAATTTTGGCAAAAGTCGTGCACGCCTCTACAATGAAGAAAAGAAGAAAGTGACGTTCGAGGACGTTGCCGGTGCTGATGAAGAGAAGCAAGAGCTCGTGGAAATCGTTGAATTTTTGAAAGATCCGCGCAAATTTTCTGCTGTTGGAGCCCGTATTCCTAAAGGCGTCCTATTGAACGGGCCACCAGGAACTGGAAAGACGTTGCTGGCGCGAGCTGTGGCAGGAGAAGCAGGTGTTCCGTTCTTTAGTATTAGCGGCTCGGATTTCGTTGAAATGTTTGTCGGTGTCGGGGCTTCGCGTGTTCGTGATTTGTTCGAGAATGCCAAGAAGAATGCGCCTTGTATTATCTTCATCGATGAGATTGATGCTGTGGGCCGCCAACGTGGTGCAGGCCTCGGCGGTGGACACGATGAGCGCGAGCAGACATTAAACCAGCTTCTTGTTGAGATGGATGGGTTTGGTGTCAATGAAGGCATTATTATCGTAGCAGCAACGAACAGACCAGATATTCTCGACCCTGCGCTATTGCGACCCGGCCGTTTTGATCGCCAAATCACGGTTGATCGACCCGATGTGAAAGGTCGCGAGGCAGTTCTTAAAGTCCATTCCCGAAACAAGCCGTTAGCCAAAGATGTAAAGTTGGATTTAATCGCAAAATTCACAACCGGGTTCACAGGCGCTGACCTTGAGAATTTATTGAACGAAGCGGCATTAATTTCCGCTCGTCGTAATCAGAAAGAAATCGGCATGGCAGAAATTGAAGAAGCTATAGATCGTATTATTGTCGGGACGCAGAAAAAAAGCCGAGTCATCTCAGATCGGGAAAAACGGATTGTTGCCTATCATGAGGCGGGGCACACCATTATTGGGTACCATCTAGAGAATGCCGATATGGTGCACAAAGTAACCATCATTCCTCGCGGGCGTGCTGGGGGATATCTGATGATGCTGCCGAAAGAAGATCGTTACATGATGACCAAGAATGAGCTTTTGGATAAAGTGACAGGTTTACTTGGAGGTCGGATCTCGGAAGAATTATTTATTGGCGAGATTGGCACAGGCGCATCGAATGACTTTCAACGTGCGACGGCTATCATCCGTTCCATGATTATGGAATATGGCATGAGTAAGCTTGGGCCGATGCAATTTGGCACGAGTCAAGGTCAAGTTTTCTTGGGGCGGGATATTGGACACGAACAAAATTATTCAGATCAAATTGCCTATGAGATTGATCAAGAGATGCAGCGTATGATTAATCAGTGTTATGACAATGGCAAACGCGTACTGACAGAGCACGCGAAAGAAGTGCACCTGATTGCCGAGACATTGTTGCAACACGAGACGTTAAATCTTGATCAAATCAAATCATTGATTGAGACAGGTTCAATCGGGAGCTTCGAGGGTGATGGTGAATCGAACAACGGTTCATCAGACGATGATATCCGCGTGAACATTGGCAAGCAGAATGACGATGAAGCTAACAAGTTGAACTTGGAAGATAAATAACAAGTTGTATTTGGTAAACAAAACGGCTTCTCCCAACACAAGGGAGAAGCCGTTTGTGTATCAAGAAAGTAGGTGAAGCATCTGTTTGACACAGCAAAAAAGATTAAGTAAAGTTAAAATTAAAACAATAGACCACTCTCATGGAAGGAAGATGAATGAATGAGTGCTCTTGCTATGGAAACGTTGGCTTTAGAACGAAAACAAGAATTAAATCGTGAGCTCCGCGAGCGGCTTTTACAATTAAAGAAGGAGCGGAACGCCATCATTCTTGCTCATTATTATCAACGCGATGAAGTCCAAGAAGTGGCTGATTTTCGAGGGGATTCATTCTTACTAGCACAGAAGGCCGCACAGACCGATGCGGATGTGATCGTGTTTTGCGGTGTGCATTTTATGGGGGAAAGCGCCAAAATTTTAGCGCCGAACAAAACCGTCATCATCCCCGATGAACGGGCAGGTTGTCCGATGGCTGATATGGTGAACATTGATGGGTTACGTGCTTTGAAACAAAAACATCCACAGGCCAAAGTGGTTACTTATATTAACTCTTCAGCGGAGATCAAAGCCGAAACAGACATCTGCTGTACCTCATCGAATGCTGTCAAGGTGATTCAATCGATCGATGCCGATGAAATCATCTGGGTTCCTGATAAAAACTTAGGCGATTATGTATCCAAGTTCACGGATAAGAAGATGATTATCTGGGAAGGGTATTGCAACACACATGACATGCTGACTGTGAAAGATATCATTGAAATGAGGCTTCTTTATCCGAATGCGCAATTTGTGGTGCACCCGGAGTGTCGTCCAGAAGTTGTGAAGATGGCTGATTTTGTAGGAAGTACAACGGCAATCCTTGAGTATTGCCGTAAATCGGAACATGCTGAATTTATTGTGGGTACTGAAGATGGCACAGGATATCAACTGCGCTTGGATAGCCCCAATAAGACGTTCCATTTTGCCTCGAAATATTTGGTTTGTCCGAACATGAAAGTGAATAATTTGAAAAAGTTGGTCCGCTGCTTGGAAACGATGCAACCTCAAATTTACGTCCCTCCTGTCGTAGCAGATCGGGCAAGGCTTTCTCTAGAGCGGATGCTACAAGTAAAGTAGTGTTGCTTTAAGCGAATGGCTATGGATGGAAGGCGGAACACATGATGATACCACGTACTTTAGTAGATATGGATATATCCCGGTTACCCCGGGTCGATACGGATGTAATCGTAATCGGCTCGGGGATTGCCGGTTTATATACCGCTTTGCAAGTGGCAGAAAACAGCCGAGTTTGTCTGATTGCCAAGAAATCGTTGTTCGAGAGTAATACTCGTTACGCTCAAGGCGGCATCGCCGCAGTCATTTCTAACGATGATTCGCCGCTTTATCACCGTCAAGACACCTTAATTGCCGGAGCTGGATTGTGTTCAACGAATGCTGTGGACGTGCTCGTGAATGAAGGTCCGCAAGGCGTGAATGAACTCGTTCGCTTCGGGACGCAATTCGATCGACAGGTTGATGGCGAGTATGCCCTTACGATGGAAGGCGCGCACAGCCAGCGACGTATTCTTCATGCTCAAGGTGATGCAACGGGTGCAGAAATCGTTCGAGCTTTGGCGGCAGCAGCGCAACGGAGTGAACGAATTGATGTCTGGGATGATCATTTTTGCCTTGACATTGTGACAGAGGATGGTATTTGTTATGGCGTGGTCGTTCAGCGCCCCAACGGCGAGCTCGTCTATGTCTGTGCGAAAGCTACGATCTTGTGCACCGGGGGCGCAGGTCAATTGTATCGTTATACGACAAACCCGGAGGTTGCGACGGGCGATGGGATTGCGATGGCCTACCGTGCGGGAGCCTATATTCAGGATGTTGAATTCATTCAGTTCCACCCTACGGCTTTGTGCTATCCTGGGGCACCGCGCTTTCTGATCTCAGAAGCCGTTCGTGGGGAAGGTGCAGTCTTGCGCAATATTAAAGGTGAACGGTTTATGGAACGATATCATCCCCAGTTGGAGCTAGCGCCTCGCGATGTGGTGGCACGAGCGATTGTGAGTGAGATCGATATGACACGATCGACTTTCGTTTACCTCGATTTAACACATGAATCGCAAGAGAGGGTCAAGACAAGATTTCCAACCATTTATGAATTTTGTTTGCGATACGGTCTTGATTTGTCCAGCGATTGGATTCCTGTAGCACCAGCAGCGCATTATATTATGGGTGGGGTAAAAACGGATCTGCATGGGGAGACGAGTGTGCGTCAACTTTTTGCTTGTGGGGAAGTATGTTCCACAGGGGTGCATGGTGCCAACCGTCTGGCTAGCAATTCCTTATCAGAAGCCATTGTATTCGGCCGCAGAATTGCCGAACGGATTCGAACGTTGAAGTCTTCAACGAGGGAACCCGTGTTTCATGTAGAGCTCGGCCGCACGGAACCGTCTTCACAAGCTGTCATTGAGAAGAGGATTAAATTGCAGAAACTTATGCTTCGGCATGCAGGATTGGTTCGTAATGAAAAAGGTCTTAAGAAAGGGTTAGAAGAACTCCGAAAACAAACATCCTTATTTTATGCCAAATTAACGACCCGTGAACAATATGAATTCGCCAATATGCTTGCGATGGGATTGTTAACCATGCTTGCCGCATTGAAACGCGAGGAAAGCCGCGGGGCTCATTATCGGGACGATTTCCCAGATCGTGATGACGTTGTATGGAAAAAACACATCGTACAACATCGTGAATTTGGATTGGCAGAGGAGAGCCTATAGTATGGAGAAGCACATCACTTATGAGTTTAAGACAATTCGTGATTCCGTACGCCGCTGGCTTGAAGAGGATATTGGCCCCGGGGATGTCTCAAGCCTAGCCACTGTATCGGATGATCACGCTAGCAATGCCATTATTCATGCGAAGCAATCCGGTATTGTCGCAGGCATACCTATCGCCATGATGGTTTTTGAAGAAGTGGATCCATCCCTTCAAGTCAAAGCCATTGTTACGGATGGCGATGATGTGTCCCCCGGTGAGCATCTGTTAGAACTCAATGGAAAAACACGAAGTATTCTTGCTGCAGAGCGACTTGCTTTGAATGTTCTGCAACGGTTATCTGGCATTGCCACACAAACACGTGTTTATGTCGATGCACTGACACATTCGGATCATGTGCCTCGCATTGTAGACACACGAAAAACAACACCTGGCATGCGATTGCTTGAAAAATATGCCGTCCGCATCGGTGGCGGACATAATCACCGCTTCGGGTTGTATGACGCAGTGATGCTCAAAGACAATCACATTAAAGCGGGAGGTGGAATCGAAGTTGCCATTCGCCGCGTGCGTGCGAATGTCCCTCATACGCTGAAAGTGGAAGTAGAGGTTGAATCTTTGCAACAAGTGCAAGAAGCGGTCCATGCGGGCGCGGACATCATTATGCTGGATAATATGAGCATAGAGCTGATGACCCAGGCGGTACAATTGATTCGCCAGGCTGCGCCGCGAACCATCATCGAAGCTTCCGGCGGGGTCAATCAATCCAATGTGCGCGAAATCGCCCAAACCGGGGTTGATGTCATCTCCATTGGAGGTCTCACGCATTCGGTGAAGGCTATGGATATTTCATTGGATTTATTTGAAAAAAAAGAACCGCAAATATAAATTTTGCCTTCAGGAATGTAAAGGAGTGTCATTATGCAAGATTATATGGTTCGGGCCACCGCATTCGAAGGCAAGGCGCGGTTGTTTGTGGCAAGAACGACACGCCTCGTCGAAGAAATGCGCAATCGGCACGATATGTTCCCAACGGCCGCCGCTGCCATCGGACGAACAGCTACTGCGGGACTGATGATGGGTGCAATGCTTAAAGGTAACGAAAAAATCACTATACGTGTCCGAGGCAATGGTCCAATCGGACAAATCGTTGTGGATGCGAATGCTCGCGGCGAGGTTCGAGGTTACGCAGATGAACCACAAACCCATCTCCCAAGCAATGCTTTAGGTAAACTGGATGTTGCCGGGGCTGTTGGACGTGAGGGATTTATATATGTAATTAAAGATCTCGGTCTCAAGGAACCGTACCGTGGAAGCACGCCAATTGTATCAGGAGAACTGGCCGAAGATTTTACGTATTATTTTGCGAAATCGGAGCAGACACCTTCCGCCGTCTCACTTGGTGTGCTTGTCAACCGTGATTATACGATCCAACATGCGGGAGGATTTATTCTGCAGTTGTTGCCAGGATTGGATGAGGCTGAAATTGCAACTTTGGAGAGAGCGTTAGCTGCGATGCCTCCTGTCACGGCTCTGCTCGAACGAGGATTAACACCGGAAGATATTGTCTATGCACTGTCCAGTCATGCAGAGATTTTAGGAACGTTGGAAGCTCAATTCCAGTGCAGCTGTTCCCATGAGCGTGTGGAAAACACTTTGATCTCACTAGGCCGCAATGAACTTCAAAGTATATTGTCCACAGATGGAAAAGCTGAAGTGGTGTGTCATTTTTGCAATGAGAAATATCAGTTTGATCGTACTGAGCTCATGGCGTTATTAACAAGAATGGATTCTTAAGATGGCGGTGGGGAAACGATGTCGAAAGATAAGCTGCTATGGGGAGTAATTGCCGTACTTGCAGTGATTTCGGCGATCTTAGCTTGGCTGCTATTTTCCGCCCAACAACTCCCTTCAACGAATGAACCAAACAATGAACAGCGAGTTGTGGCCCAAGCAGGGAATGTTGTACTCATGGAGGATGAATTTCTCGAGGGCCTTCGCGCAACCTACGAGGATGAATACATTCAACAATGGTTGGAGCGGGTCGTTGTCCGACTAGAAGCTCAAAAACTTGCCATTATCGTAAGCCAAGCTGAGATTGAAGATGAGTTGCAACGTATGCAAGTCGGTTATGATAGTGAAGCGGAATTTTATAAAGTGATGCAAGAACAGCTGGGACTCTCCAATCAAGATGTGAGAGACGACATCGTACATCGATTGGCGTTGGAAGAGATTGCTATATTTGATATTGAAGTCAGTGAGTCCGACATCGAACGTTATATTGCAGACAACCCGGAAGAGTTTGCACCAAGGTTGGAAGTCCGTTATTCACAGATCATCTCAGCGAGTGAGGCTGATAGTGAACAAGTGCTAGAACAGTTGCGCGAAGGTGTTGATTTCGCTTTATTGGCGCAAGATGTTTCTGTCGATACATCCACCGCTTCCAGTGGTGGAGATGTTGGATGGGTTCGCGAAGACGACCCATTCATCGTACCGGAAGCAACAGCAGCATTGCAAAAGTTGAAACTAGGGGAAATCAGCCTGCCGATTTTAATGGCGGATGACCGATGGGTGATAGTGATGTTGACAGGAAAACGCGTCGTCAATCCGATGGATGATTCCCGTCTGCGAGAGATGCTGCGCAAGGAACTCGCATTGTCTCAGGCGCCGTCTCTATTCGATGTTGTCGAAGGCCTGCTCGCCCGATATGACGCTGTTGACTTTGTTGGGAACGATTGATAAGATATAAAAAACCTACTTTATTACTCGGATTTACATGGGAGGCATCTATTCCTGATGGCAAAATTAGTGCAGAGTATCACGCAATTAATTGGCGAAACACCACTCGTGAAACTCAATCGGGTTGTTCCTCCGGACAGCGCTGAAATTTACGTGAAGTTGGAGTTTCAAAATCCTGGGGCAAGTGTCAAGGACCGCATTGCCATATCGATGATTGAAACGGCGGAACGTGAGGGACGGATACAGCCTGGGGATACAATCATTGAGCCCACAAGTGGAAACACGGGGATCGGTCTAGCGATGGTAGCCGCTGCCAAAGGATACAAAGCCATCTTGGTCATGCCAGAGACGATGAGTATGGAACGTCGCAATTTACTGCGCGCATACGGTGCTGAGCTTGTATTGACGCCTGGATCGGAAGGCATGCGAGGTGCGATTCAACGTGCGGAACAGTTGCTTTCCAAAAACCCTAAATATTTTATGCCGCAGCAATTTCAGAATGTAGCGAATGCAGACGTTCATCGTCGTACGACGGGTCCTGAGATTGTCGCTGCTATTCAATCACGAGACGGGAAGCTTGATGCTTTCATTGCGGGGATTGGCACAGGAGGAACGATAACAGGTGCTGGTTCAGTATTGCGAGAACATTTTCCCAACATCCAGATTGTAGCTGTAGAACCTGCAGCCTCACCGGTATTGTCTGGAGGGAAACCAGGACCCCATAAAATTCAAGGGATTGGCGCAGGATTTGTTCCCGAGATCTTGGACACGTCCATTTATAACGAAGTTATTACGGTAGAGAACGAGGATGCATTCGCCACATCCCGAAGAGTCGCCAAGGAGGAAGGCATCCTTGGAGGGATTTCATCAGGAGCTGCGATCTATGCTGCATTACAGGTGGCCAAGCGTCTTGGCACGGGCAAACGTGTCGTTGCAATTATTCCTAGCAACGGAGAACGATACCTAAGCACACCGTTATATAGCTTCGAGGAAAACTAAGATTACATCTTCAAGATAGACGATTGTACAAACCATCATCACCTTCTTTGGAAGGGAGGGATGGTTTTTTGCAACGTAAGTGTGTATACCAGTATACTGAGGCAATAGTGGAAGGAACGGCAGGTTGATCGCGCAATGATAGATTACCAACAATGGGAAATGTGGAGCCGCCAATACAATTGTTTGCCTTATGTCGTTCAACATGAACTCCAAAGCGGCAAGGTGCACAATTGGTCGGGGTGCTTTGAGGATATGCGGGAAGCAGGCTTCCTTCTGGAAAGCGGGAAGTCCGGCCGGTATAGTTATGTGGGTATAGAACCCGTTGAACGTTTTCAAGCGCAAGCTGTAGGAAAACCATTCGAAATGTTGCGACAATGGATGAAACGTTTTACCTCGCCGCAAATCGATGCATTGCCTTGCTTTGTGGGGGGTATTGTAGGTTATTTGTCATATGATGTCGCAAGAACGATTGAACGCATGCCTGAGGTGGCTGCCGCTGATTCACTGATACCCGACATTTGGTTCATGCGGGTGGAGAAACTTTGGGTCATTGATCACACCGAGCATAAACTTTATTGTGTCGTGCATAAATTACGCGTTGCCCGCACGGCATGGTCGCCAGACCAATTGAGGCAGGATTTTGAAACGGCTTGCGCGGAAGCAGACGCGATGAAGACGCGGTGGGATTTATGGATGCAACGTCAATCGGTTCAACCGGATCAGCAAAGTACAGGTACGTTCGATGTTCACATCGAGCAAATTCCAGGCATTGAGCTCAGTTTGCCCAAAGACCATTATATGCGGGCCGTCCATGAGATCCAACATTTCATTCGTCAGGGCGATGTGTTCCAAGTGAACCTCAGTGTGAGGCAATCCAAAAATTGTGTAGCTTCCCCGGAGGAAATTTACGAATCGCTGCGGTCCATCAATCCGTCCCCCTACATGGCTTATCTTAAACTTCCTGGGGGGGCAAGCATTGTATCGGGGTCGCCCGAGTTGCTTGTTCGTTTGCAGCGAGGGGTCCTATCCACACGACCGATTGCCGGAACACGTCCAAGAGGTGCCAATGACAATGAAAATAACCAGAATGAAACAGAGCTGCTCTTGAATGAGAAAGAGCGTGCAGAACATATTATGCTTGTCGACCTTCAGCGCAACGATCTTGGGAAAATTGCAAATTTCGGGAGCGTGCACGTGAAGGAATTAATGGCTGTGGAGCATTACTCCCACGTCATGCACATCGTGTCTGAAGTCACTGGCGAGTTGTCCGCAGGGAAAGACGCATTCGATACGATCGCGGCGGTGTTCCCAGGAGGAACGATAACCGGCGCACCGAAAATACGTACGATGGAAATTATCGAGGCCTTAGAGCCTGTTCGCCGCGGTATTTATACAGGTTCCATTGGATGGATTGACTATAATGGGAATATGGAATTAAATATAGTTATACGCACACTTCTGCACGTGAATGAAAGGGTTTATGTCCAATCCGGCGCAGGCATTGTGATTGATTCCTTGCCGGAGAAAGAATTCTATGAATCCTTGAATAAAGCCAAAGCGCTGTGGAAAGCGGTAGAAATCAGTGAGCAAAGGTTGAGAACGCAGCAGAGTTGAGCCGAGAGGAAGGATGATGCACATGATTTTGGTCATCGACAATTATGATTCGTTTACGTACAATTTGGTACAGTATTTGGGTGCGCTCGGGCAAGAAGTGGTCGTCAAACGCAATGACGAGATCGATCTTACAGGCATTCAAACCATGAAGCCAGACCATATTCTTCTTTCGCCTGGGCCTTGTACGCCCAATGAGGCTGGGATTACGCTCGATGTCATTCACCGATTCAAAGCGGAAATACCGATCTTGGGCGTTTGTCTGGGTCATCAGGCAATCGGACAAGCTTTCGGAGGGGACGTTGTTCGGGCTGAACGATTAATGCACGGCAAAACATCAGCGATCCATCACGATGGACGAACGATTTTCGACGGTGTTCCCAACCCATTCATAGCGACGCGATACCATTCCTTGATTGTAAAGCGTGAGACGTTGCCTGATGACCTTGAAATTTCTGCACAAACGGCAGAAGGTGAAATCATGGCACTCCGGCATAGAACATTCCCTGTCGAGGGTGTGCAGTTCCACCCGGAATCGATTATTACGGAACACGGATTGGCGTTACTGCGAAATTTTATTCAACAGCATCCGGCCAAGGAGATCATTGGATGAAGATCTGGTTGAATGATGTCATCATGGATGAGCGAGAGGCCGTGATCCCAGCGACGGATCATGGCTTTCTTTACGGAATCGGTCTGTTTGAAACGTTCCGAACGTATGGCGGCAAGCCGTTCTTGCTCGAACGTCATCTGTCGCGCTTAGCCGACGGATGCCAAACATTGCGGATCAACGTGTCTTTAGATATTTACCGCATCGTTGATCAGGTAGAGAAGATCCTTGCAGTCAACGCATTATCAGATGCTTACATTCGCCTATCTGTTTCTGCCGGGAGCGCCCCATTAGGGTTACCAAGTCTAGACAGTTATAAACAACCGAACGTGATGATGATGGCCAAAGCATTACCCCAGAGTGTCGCAATTCCCAAAACACTGATGGTGCTTGCACTTCCGCGCAGCAACCCAGAAGGCCCGATTCGCCAAAAATCGTTTCATTATATGAACAACATTCTCGCCAAATGGGAAATGTCCGAACGCTCAGCCCCGCAGCATGCGGAAGGTTTATTCTTGAATGCGCAAGGATACGTCACAGAAGGCATTGTCAGCAATGTATTTTTTGTTCACCATGGCACGCTCTGTACCCCATCCGTATCTACAGGCTGTTTGCCAGGGATTACGCGAGCGTTGTTGCTTGAACTGGCGACGGCCAACGATATCGCAATTGACGAGGGCTTATATACGTGGGAAGACGTAGCGCAAGCCGAAGAAGTGCTAGTCACCAATTCAATACAAGAGATCACGGCTGTAGATACGCTGATTGATGCGACTGACCGGATGATCCAACGCTGGTCTCATGTGCCCGGTCCTGTCACCGCTTTACTGCAACATGCCTATCGGGCGCGAATCCAAGGAGGATAAGACCATGCGAGAACGGTTTCATGACTTGGGACATCGAACGCTAATCATGGGCATATTGAATGTGACACCCGATTCTTTCTCTGATGGAGGCGAATATGTCACCGTTGCGCAAGCTGTGGAACGTGCCCGTCGTCTCGTGATGGAGGGAGCCGATGTGATCGATATTGGCGGTGAATCGACGCGACCAGGAGCTGTGCGGGTAAGTGCGGATGAGGAAGTGAGGCGTGTACTCCCCGTTCTCGAAGCTCTTCGTAAGGAGTCGCTCGGGGTCCCCATATCGATCGACACTTATAAAGCAGAGGTTGCTCAACGAGCGTTGGCCGCGGGCGCAACGATCATCAATGACGTATGGGGCGGGAAGGCAGATCCGGCCATATTGCACGTTGCAGCGAAAGCGCAAGTCCCGATCATTCTGATGCATAACCGGCAGGCGATGAATTATGGATCGGATGTTGTTCTTGATGTGATCGAAGATTTACACGATTGCGTGAGACGGGCAGTTGACGCGGGTATCCAGTCGTCCCAGATTTGGCTTGATCCAGGCATCGGTTTCGCCAAAACGCGCGAGCATAATTTACAGATCATGCAGCGGCTCAGTGAAATTACCCGACTGGGTTATCCCGTGTTGTTGGGAACTTCACGCAAGCGAATCATTCGTGACACACTTCAAGCCGCGGCGGATGATGTGGTGGAAGGGACAATTGCAACCACAGTACTTGGCATCCAACAAGGCATAGCGATGGTGAGGGTACACGATGTGCGTGCGAATGTGAAGGCAGTTGCGATGGCAGATGCGATCGTCCGGACCCAGTGGTAATGAACAGATTGAGCACTTTAGGGGGTAAACCTTGTGGATATGTTGAGCATGGAGCGCATACAGTTTTACGGCAAACATGGAGTTATGGCGGAGGAAAATCAGCTCGGTCAACGGTTTTATGTAAGTTTGACGATGCGCTTGGATTTATCCGTTGCGGGTCAGACCGACCGCCTGGAAGAAACGGTGAATTATGCGGAAGTGTACACGCTTGTTAAGAAAATTGTAGAAGGCGAGACGTACCGCCTTATCGAAGCACTGGCAGAAACGATCGCTTCCCGCTTACTGGACTCGTATGCTAGAATAATGGAGGTTACCGTACGTGTTGTCAAGCCGCATCCTCCCATTCACATCATATTTGATGGTGTTGCAGTAGAAATCACACGTACCCGGTACAACACATGACAAACACCCCATTTGTTACACAACCGAAGGTTGCCTATTTAGGACTTGGCTCCAATCTGGGTTCCCGCGAATTGATGTTGTCAGAAGCGTTATGCCGTCTACACCAAAGGCAAGACACAGACGTTGATGCTGTGTCTGCTTTGTATGAGACAGACCCTGTAGGTTATCTAGAACAACCTTCATTCCTAAATATCGTGTGCCGTATTGAAACGTTGTTGTCCCCTGAGGCATTGCTGCAAGCGGTGTTGGACATTGAGCGGAGGTTGGGGCGGGAACGCATTGTGCGTTGGGGTCCGCGAACGATCGACATCGATATTCTACTGTACCAGAATGTTTCATTCACGTCTGACGATCTCTGTATCCCTCATCCACGCCTGATGGAACGAGCTTTTGTGCTCATTCCATTATTGGAAGTGATGCCAGCGACCGAAAGGCATTGGGATCCCGGATTTGAAATTGTGCAAGATTTAAGCGATGGAGTGAGACGATGGGAAACGAACAGTTGGCCGCTCGCATTCGAGCGTTCCGCAAACTTAAAGGATACACACAACAATCATTCGCCATAAAACTTGGGGTTTCACTTGCTGTTTTAGGTGCTGTTGAACGAGGCACGAGACAACCGGATCATAAGTTATTACGCAGAATTACTGAAGGTTTGAATATCGACATGGAAGACCTGATGCAGATTACATGAGAGAGGAGGGTTAACCTTGCGTATTGGTCCCGTAGAAACAGCGAATAATGTTGTTTTGGCGCCGATGGCCGGCGTGTGCAATCCTGCTTTCCGACTGATCGCCAAGGAATTTGGCACAGGTCTCGTCTGCGCCGAGATGGTGAGCGATAAAGCCATCCTTCACGGTCATACGCGCACTTTAGAGATGTTGTACGTGGATGAGCGGGAAAAACCGCTCAGTTTACAAATTTTCGGCGGTGACAAGACGACGTTGGTTGCCGCTGCAAAGCATGTGGATCAATATACGAATGCCGACATTATTGACATCAATATGGGATGTCCCGTGCCGAAGATCGTCAGCTGCGATGCAGGCGCGCGCTGGTTGCTTGATCCCCATAAGATTTATGAGATGGTTGCAGCCGTTGTTGATGCGGTGGAGAAACCGGTAACGGTGAAGATGCGTCTGGGCTGGGATGATCAGCATATTTATGCGGTGGAGAACGCACAAGCGATTGAACGAGCGGGCGGTCAGGCCGTTGCTGTGCATGGCCGGACGAGAGAACAATTGTATACAGGGAAAGCAGACTGGGACATGATTCGTCAAGTTAAAGAAGCAGTCAGCATCCCGGTCATTGGCAATGGCGATGTGTTGACACCTGAAGATGCAAAGCGGATGCTGGATACAACGGGTTGCGATGGGGTCATGATTGGCAGGGGCGCGTTGGGAAATCCTTGGATGCTCTACCGCACAGTGCAATATTTGACGAACGGCACACTACCTGATGAACCTGATGTTGTTGAAAAAATGCGTATTGCCCTATTACACATGGATCGTCTCATCGCGCTCAAAGGGGAATCGGTGGCAGTCAGGGAGATGCGAAAACATTTTGCCTGGTACCTAAAAGGTTTGCGAAATTCTGCTGAAGTGAAAACGCGTATGATGGAAGCGACCACGCGGGAGCAGGTTGTCCGTATTTTGGATCAATATGTGCAGTCTTTGGTTGAGGCTTCTGTTGTTTGACATTTCACGCCCCTTGAAATATAATCGACCTTATTTGACGCCTTACTTGTGTTACTTCAATCCCGCTGTTCATATATTAATCACAAGTTCGGACGCTTGCTGCTTGGAGATGCGGCAGTGGTTGAAACAATAAATTTCAGACGACGGGAGCACTGGGAATGACGGAGAAGGAAGTCATTTTGACCCAAGAAGGGTTGAAGAAGCTTGAAGAAGAATTGGAATTCCTCAAATCGGTGAAACGCCGCGAAGTTGCGGAACGGATTAAAGTTGCGATTGGGTACGGAGATATTAGCGAAAACTCAGAATATGAGGATGCCAAGAACGAGCAAGCCTTTATCGAAGGGCGCATCATTACGTTGGAGAAGATGTTGCGCAATGCTCGAATCATCAATTCTGATGATGTGGATACAAATACGGTGAGCGTCGGTTCGGTTGTCATCCTTGAAGACATGGAGTTCAGTGATACGGTCGAATACACGATTGTTGGGTCGGCTGAATCGGACCCGCTGCAGAATAAAATCTCGAACGAGAGCCCGGTAGGGAGAGGGATTCTGGGGAAACAGAAAGGTTCTATCGTTGATGTCAACGTGCCGGCAGGCGTGATCCAATACAAAATTGTCGATATCAAGAAAAAATAACCACCTGAAATTTATTGGGAACTCAAGTGTCATCAGCGGTCAACGGCTCTAACCCTCCTTCGGAAGGAAGAGCCGTTTTCCTTGCAGATGCTTGTCCTTACAGATTGGGAGTGATACATGATGAGCGATATGATCCATCAAGAAGCAGACTTAAATGAGATGTTACAAATTCGCCGTGAAAAACTACAGCAACTTCGCAATATGGGAATTGATCCCTTCGGTATGCGGTATGAACGAACGCACCATGCCGGCATTTTGATGCGAGATTATAGTGAGCGTTCCAAGGAAGATTTCGAATCGGACACGATTCAGGTTCGCGTTGCAGGACGCATCATGCAGAAGCGGGGGATGGGCAAAGCTTCATTCGCGCATATACAGGATCAGTCGGGCAAAATTCAGATCTATATTCGTGAGGATGAACTGGGCACAGAGCGCTATCAGGCTTTTGAAATGTTGGATCTCGGGGACATCATCGGCGTCGAAGGCACCCTGTTCAAAACAAAGACGGGGGAGTTGTCGATTCGCGGAAAGTCGCTTGAGGTGCTGACCAAGTCTTTGTATCCGCTCCCCGAAAAATTCCATGGTCTCAAAGATGTCGAGATGCGGTATCGCCAGCGTTATGTTGATTTGATCGCGAATCCTGAAGTGAAGCAGACGTTTATTTTGCGTTCGAGGATCATTCAGTCCATGCGGCGGTATTTGGATGATCTTGGGTTTTTGGAAGTGGAGACACCGACGTTGCATCCGATTGCAGGCGGTGCGACAGCGCGACCTTTTGTTACGCACCACAACGCGTTAGATATGCAGATGTACATGCGGATTGCCATAGAACTCCACCTGAAACGATTGATTGTTGGCGGATTGGAGAAAGTGTATGAAATTGGTCGTGTGTATCGCAACGAAGGGGTGTCGACGCGACACAACCCTGAATTTACGATGCTTGAACTTTATGAATCATATGCTGATTTTCAGGATATTATGCAATTGACAGAGAATGTGATTGCGCACATCGCTAGCGATGTGCTGGGCACGACACAGGTTGTTTATCAAGAGGTGTTCATTGATCTCAAACCCCCGTTCCGCCGAGCGCATATGGTTGACTTGATCCAAGATGCGACAGGTGTAAATTTCTGGACACCGATGAGTGATCAAGAGGCGCACCGTCTGGCAGCTGCACATCATGTGCCTGTGGAATCCACATATACTTACGGGCATATCGTGAATGCATTCTATGAAAAGTTTGTCGAACACACGCTTATTCAGCCTACATTCGTGTATGGACATCCGACAGCCATCTCACCGCTTGCGAAGAAACATGAATCGGATCCTCGTTTCACGGATCGGTTCGAACTGTTTATCTATGGCCGCGAACATGCGAATGCTTTTACCGAACTCAATGATCCCATCGATCAACGGCAGCGATTCGAGGCACAGATGGTGGAGCGGGAACAAGGCAATGATGAGGCCCATATGATGGATTATGATTTCATCCGAGCGCTCGAATATGGGATGCCTCCGACAGGTGGACTTGGGATTGGCATCGACCGGCTGGTCATGTTGCTGACGGATGCGCCTTCGATTCGGGATGTGCTGTTATTTCCGCATATGCGCTCACGTGCCGGAGAATGATCGAAATGATCAAGTAAAAAATAACAGTTGCAAACGGTAAAAGGGATGTGATAGGATATAAAAGTCGCCCGTGAGACGGTGGCGAAGTTGCTCCTT
>JBILCM010000131.1:0-4185 GCA_044353165.1 Paenibacillus sp. | reverse complement strand
CGGATATTATAGATCGTGGGATCATTCTGACGGGTGGAGGCGCGTTGTTGCACGGGTTGGATCAACTGATGATGAATGAGTTGAAAGTGCCCGTGTTCATAGCTGAGGATCCGATGTATTGCGTGGTTAAGGGAACAGGAATTATGCTTGAGAATCTCGATAAAGTGTCGCGCAGGAGAAGATAGAGCGAAGGGGAGGAATATAGCATGTTACGAGGTTTGTATACAGCTACGGCAGGACTGATCGCGAATCAACGAAGGCACGACACGGTGTCCAACAACATTGCGAATATCAACACGCCTGGATACAAAGCGAAGACAACCGTAACACGTTCCTTCCCGGAGATGCTCATCACGATGGTTGGCGGCGGCGACGGCAGCAATGACCAGCGATTGAAGATTGGCCGCCTGCATACGGGTGTATTCGCTGAGGAAGCGCCGTCACTGTTCAAGTCAGGCAGCTTGATTGAGACGAGGAACATGTCAGATTTCGCTATCGTGTCGGACATTCGGGTGCCTGGCGCGCGTTTTGATGAATCTGGCAAATACGTGACGCCCGAAGGGGAAAGTGTATTTCAACCTCAAGCGATGTTCGCGGTCAATAACGAGAACGACGAAGAAAGATACACACGTAACGGCAATTTCATTATTAATGCTGCAGGTGAACTGGTGACCTCCGATGGACACCGCGTGTTGGACGCACAGCGCAACCCGATTCAACTCGATCCGGGCATCAGTGAAATCCGCGTAGGCGAGGGCGGCACAGTCTATGATGCGCTTACGAACGAAGCCGTGGTGGGACCGAATGGACAGCCGGTGAACCTCTTCATTGCCCGCATTGAAAACCCGAATCAGCTCATTCGTGAAGGCAATGGGAATTTCCGCCTGAACGAGGGCAATGATCTTCCGCCAGCCATTAACCCTGAAGACAACGTCCAAGTGTTACAAGGCTTCCTAGAACAATCGAACGTGGATGCTGCGCAATCGATGGTCGAATTAATGGCGGCGCAACGCGCATACGAGACGAATCAGCGTATGGTGCAATTTTATGATCGCAGCTTGGAGAAAGCCGTGAATGAGGTGGGTCGTGTATGAACCGTTCTTTGATTGGCGCAACGACAACCATGCAGTCCATTCAGCAGAAGATGGACGTCATTTCGAATAACTTATCGAATCTCAATACGGTCGGCTATAAGCGGCGCGGGGCGACGTTCCAAGACGTCTTAACGAGCGTATACCAACAAACACAACCGTTCAACAAAGAAGGCCGCATGACGCCGCTCGGTTTCCCGCAAGGGATGGGAGCCAAGCTTGGTGCAATTGAACTTTCCCTAGAGCAAGGGGTGTTGCAGAACACGAATCTTCCGTCGGATGTCGCGATTGATGGCACCGGTTTATTCGAGATTGAACGCAACACGTTGGACAATGAAGGAAATCCGCAGATTGCTTGGACGCGTGACGGTTCCTTCCAGCTCGTGCCTGACCGCAACGACCCGAATCAACTCATTTTAATGACAAAGATGGGTGACATCGTGCGCAGCGCAACAGATGAACCGATCCGGATTCCACCGAATCATGCATTCACCATTGACGAACGAGGACGTGTCTTGGCCAAGGATAAGGCGCAATCCGATGCCCAGCCCATCCAGGTAGGGCAGTTGAAGCTCGTGCGGCCGATTCGTCCGCAGATGTTGAGCAGTATTGGGAACAATCTCTTCGGGCTTCCGCAAGGATTGGCAGTGGACGGGATTCTAGAGAACATGGATCTGGCCGCAGATAATGAGAATGGACGGATCGCCATT
Organism: Paenibacillus sp.; assembly: GCA_044353165.1. GTDB lineage: Bacteria > Bacillota > Bacilli > Paenibacillales > YIM-B00363 > JBILCM01. The sequence continues at coordinate 2,384 of JBILCM010000131.1, read as the reverse complement.
CGTCAAGGTTATTTAGAAGGTTCGAATGTGAACATCGCGGAGGAAATGGTCGAATTGGTGAATGCGCAGCGAGCGTACTCACTCAACTCCAGGGTACTTTCATCCAGCGACACATTAATGGATTTGACGAACAACTTGCGGACATAAAGAGTGAAAACAAGGTGAGGCATGTATGACGAATCCGAAGCAGAAGAAGGTCAATCGTAACACTTCGGGCAATGCTACGTTGCTCAAAGTATTGCGCATCAGTGCGATCCCCGTTGTATGCATCGTTGGGTTGTATATTGGATTATGGATCGGATATGTTCAAATGGGCGGTGGAAGCACGAGCGATGTATTCGCATGGGCCACGTGGAAACATGTGATCGATCTGTTGTTCCTCGATCCGCAATCGTAACAAACTCCCTTCGGCGAGGGAGTTTTTTCTGTTTCACCGTATGGGATCAAGGGCGTGCGGTCGCTGCGGAAGTGACCGCAAACGCCCCCTTATATCAACCTTCACGACTGCAGTGCGGGAAGGGACAATACTAGTGTAACCGAAGGAGGAAGCTTTATGCTCGATGTACAACAAATTCAAGCGATCATTCCCCATCGCCCACCGTTCTTGTTGGTCGATCGCATTCTGGAATTGGAGACGGGTGTTCGCGCTGTAGGATTGAAGAATGTAACGATGAATGAGCCATTTTTTGCGGGACATTTTCCCAACTATCCTGTCATGCCGGGTGTTCTCATTATTGAGGCGCTCGCGCAGGTGGGGGCTGTGGCCATTCTGAATATGGAAGAAAACCAAGGGAAGATCGCATTCTTCGCGGGCATCGACAATGCGCGGTTTCGCGGACAAGTGGTGCCTGGCGATACGTTGCGGTTGGAAGTGACCATTACACGCATGAAGGCATCGATTGGCAAAGGGATGGCGGTGGCCAGCGTGAACGGCCAGACGGTCGCGGAAGCGGAATTGATGTTCGCGTTACAGAAAGCATGAGGAGGTCCACTGAAGTATGTCGAACAGAGGTGTAATGGAGGCTTACGAGCACTGGTTGGCTGATCCAGCCATCGATGCGCAGACGAAGCTCGAATTGCAAGCGCTGGCGGGAGCGCATCAGGAAATCGAGGACCGCTTCTTTCGCGATTTGGAATTTGGGACAGGCGGCTTGCGCGGCGTGATGGGCGCAGGCACAAACCGGATGAATCGATATACCGTCGGCCGGGCGGCGCAGGGATTGGCCGCTTATGTGCGTTCGCTCAAGGGACATCAAGGCGCAGTCGTCATTGCTTACGATTCAAGGCATCAGTCGCCTGCCTTTGCCCTCGAATCTGCGCTTGTCATGGCAGGCAACGGTGTGAAAGCATACCTCTTCGAGAGCTTGCGACCGACGCCGGAGCTCTCCTACGCGGTGCGTCATCTTGGAGCGACCGCAGGCATCGTGATTACCGCAAGCCACAATCCGCCGGAATACAACGGATTCAAAGCGTATGGTCCCGATGGCGGGCAACTCGTCCCGGCGGCTGCAGAACGCGTCATGGCGGAGATCGCTGCGCTGACCTCGCTCCATGATATTCGTCGGATGCCGCAAGGCGATGCGGAGGCAGCGGGCTTGCTGGAGTGGATCGGAGACAATGTAGATTACCATTATATTAACGCCGTCGTCGGGATCAGTCCGAACCCGGGTATGGTGCAAGCCGCGCTGGCCGACGGTGTAAGTCTGCCGATTGTCTATACGCCTCTGCATGGATCGGGTAACTTACCGGTGCGCGCCGTGCTGGCGAAGGCAGGTTTCAAGGACGTGATGGTGGTGCCAGAGCAAGAGCACCCAGATCCGGAATTTTCGACGGTGGCCTCACCGAACCCAGAAGAGCGCGCCGCATTCACGCTGGCGCTGCAGCTGGCCGAGCAGACAGGCGCGGAGCTGTTGTTGGGTACTGACCCTGACTGTGACCGTGTGGGCGCGGTGGTCAAGGATGCGCAAGGGCAATATGTGGTGTTGACAGGCAACCAGACTGGAGCCATCATCGCAGAATATTTGCTTTCCAGCCATGTTGCCCGCGGTACACTCCCGCCTCGTCCGGTAGTCATCAAAACGATTGTCACGAGTGAACTTGGCGCAGCGGTTGCGGAACATTACGGGGCGACTGTGCTCAACACGTTGACAGGTTTTAAATACATTGGTGAGCGGATGACGGAATTCGAACGCACCGGTGCGCACGACTTCATCCTCGGTTATGAGGAAAGTTACGGGTATTTGGCGGGGACGTACGCACGGGATAAAGACGCTGTCGTCGCTTCATTGCTTGTGGCAGAAGCAGCCGTACATTACAAACAGCAAGGCATGACGTTGTATGATGTGTTGCAGCGGCTCTATGCGCGTCACGGTTATTATTTGGAA
>JBILCM010000060.1:0-14232 GCA_044353165.1 Paenibacillus sp. | reverse complement strand
AGGTATTCCGATGCATTACTCCAAAACGGACAAACTCAGCATGTTCAAGACCAGGAATCATCGAAAATACCCGCTTCTGCTCTCCCCACTTCAGATGGGTTTGAAATCCTACCATGTTAAACAAAGTGCCCGCAGTGTTGTCTTGGCGCAATTGCACAACAGCATATGGTTTCTTTCCTGTTCTGGGATCAATGAGACCCACAGGCTTCATGGGGCCGAATAACAACGTCTTTTTACCGCGCGAAGCCATAACCTCCAATGGCATACAACCTTCAAAATAGATTTCCTTCTCAAAGTCTTTCACGGGCACAACTTCTGCCGAAACAAGATTGGTATAGAACCGTTCAAACTCATCTTCGTTCATAGGGCAATTTAAATATGCAGCCTCCCCCTTGTTGTAGCGGGAAGCCAGATACACTTTGTTCATATCGATTGAATCTTTCTCAACTATGGGTGCAGCCGCGTCGTAAAAATAAAAGTATTCCTCTCCAGTAATTTCCTGAATGCGCTGAGAGAGACTAGGGGAGGTTAAAGGCCCCGTAGCAATGACCACCGTCCCCGAAGGGATCTCGGTTACCTCTTCGGTGTGTACCTCAATTCGCGGATGATTTCGCAATGTTCGGGTAATTTCAGTGGAGAACGCTTCGCGGTCAACCGCAAGCGCGCCTCCAGCAGGAACGGCATGACGATCTGCTGCTTTCATAATCAGTGAATGCAGTAAGCGCATTTCTTCCTTGAGCACACCAACAGCATTCGTCAACCCATTCGCTCGCAAACTATTGCTGCACACAAGTTCCGCAAATTGATCTGTATGATGAGCGGGAGTCGGTCGTACAGGCCGCATCTCATATAGCTTTACATTCACACCGCAAGAAGCAATCTGCCATGCCGCTTCACTTCCTGCTAAACCCGCTCCGATCACGACAACACAGGGCTCCACACGTATCGACCTCACTTGAATGTCATTTCCAAAAAAAAACGGTTTAGACTGTTGTCTCCTCGTCGGCTTCGCTCTTGTGTCCGCAAGCCGAACATTGCTGGGTAAGTCCATTGCGGGTTTTCTTTAATACCTGCATTGCACTGCATTGCGGACAAGGATTCGCGATGGGCTGATCCCAAGATACAAAATCACATGAGGGGTACGTATCACAACCAAAAAAGATACGCCCGCGTTTACTTCTTCGTTCAATAATCCGTCCCTGTTTGCACTTGGGACATGTGACACCTATGTCCTTGACGATTGGCTTTGCATTACGGCAATCTGGAAACCCGGAGCAAGCCAGAAATTTGCCAAAACGCCCCATTTTGAAAACCATGTTCCGCCCGCATTTATCACAAGCTTCATCAGAAACTTCATCCTGCAATTCAATTTCTTTCATTTCATCTTCCGCTACCTCAAGACGTTGTTCGAAAGATGAATAGAACGAATCAAGCACTTTGACCCAGTCCGCTCGGCCCTCTCCCACATAGTCAAGGTCTTCCTCCATGTGAGCTGTGAACTCCACATTGAGAATTTCTGGAAAAAATTGTTCCATCAACTCAATTACGAGTTCTCCAAGCTCTGTAGGGAAAAACTTTTTTTCCTCTAACGCACAATAACCCCGTTTTTGAATCGTATCAAGAATAGGGGCATATGTGCTTGGCCGACCGATCCCCAATTCTTCAAGTTCACGCACAAGTCTTGCTTCTGTATATCGTGGTGGGGGTTGCGTAAAATGTTGCTTGGGAAGTATTTCTTGGGCTTGCAAAGATTCACCTAGAGATAAGGAAGGCAACATTTGATCATCGTCCATCACATCATCATCTTGTCCCTCAATGTACACTTTCATAAAACCAGGAAATTTGATTTTGGAACCTGATGAACGAAACAAGTTGCCGCCTACAACGAAATCTACACTAACCGTGTCTAGCTTTGCAGAAGACATCTGGCTAGCGATGTATCGTTCCCATACCAATTTGTACAAGCGATGCTGATCTCTTGACAAAAAAGCTTTGATTGAATCTGGTGCATAATTCATGGACGTTGGTCGGATTCCCTCGTGCGCGTCTTGTGCGTTCGTATTTTTTTTATTGTAGTTCCGGGGCGTTTCTGGAGCGTAAGTTCCCCCGAACGTGCGTACGATATATTCTCGCGCTTCTTCTTGGGCCACAGGTGAAATTCGCGTTGAGTCCGTTCGCATATATGTGATCAGACCCACCGTTCCTTCCTTACCAAGATCAACACCCTCATACAATTGTTGGGCAATCTGCATCGTCTTCGCTGCGCGAAAGTTAAGTTTGCGAGCAGCTTCCTGTTGCAATGTGCTCGTAATAAAAGGGGGGGCTGGGTTGCGAATTCTTTCTTTCTGACGAATATCTGCAACATCGAATGGTTTCCCATCGACGGATTGCATGACTTGCTGCACGTCACTCTCATTGGCAAGATCTTTCTTCTCACCATGCTCACCATAATATTTCGCTTCGAATTCAGTTCCTCGCGTCGTAAGTTTTGCTGATATGGTCCAATATTCTTCCGGTTCAAAAGCTTTGATTTCTTTCTCTCGATCCATCAAAAGCTTGACTGCCACTGACTGCACACGACCGGCCGAAAGTCCTTTCTTCACTTTTTTCCATAACAACGGACTGATTTTGTAACCGACCAATCGATCTAATATGCGTCTTGCTTGTTGTGCGTTCACCAAATCCATATTTATTGGGCGTGGATTTTTGAAAGCTTCTTTCACCGCTTGCTTGGTGATCTCGTTAAATACAACACGGCAACTGTCCTGATCGTTCAACTCTAAGTAATGTGCCAAATGCCAAGCAATCGCCTCACCCTCACGGTCGGGGTCAGCCGCGAGATACACACGCTTAACCTTCTTACTTGCATCTTTGAGTTCTTTGAGAACTTCACCTTTGCCACGAATGGTAATGTACTTAGGTGAAAAATCGTTCTCCACTTCGACTCCAATCTGACTTTTCGGTAAATCGCGGATATGTCCCATGGATGCTTTGACAATATATTTGTTGCCTAAGTATTTGCCTATTGTCTTCGCTTTGGCCGGAGACTCCACGATGACAAGCGTCTCAGCTGTCATCTCCCCTGCACCTCATTTCTTCAATTCATTCTAGCAATGTATGTAGAACCGGAGAGCGAGCGTATCCGTTTCTTTACGAGTAAAGATAACAAAACCGTGTGGATTTGTCCAAGAGATTGATGTGTGCGTGCAATGAGTTCATCGATTGTAACCTCTTGTGCACCCATCATATGCAATAAAAGCTGCTCAGATTCATTCAAATCGGATGTATTCACGTCACGAGAAGGTTTAGATTTGAGTGTCTCAATATTACATTCAATCAGTATATCACGAGGATCGGTTACCAAGGCGGCACCTTCACGAATGCGTGCATTCACTCCAGCACTCTTCCAAGATGTTATGGGTCCAGGCACCCCAAAAACGTTACGATTAAAAGCAAGTGCACAATCCGCAGTATGCAGAGAACCGCTCCCTTCAGCTGCTTCAACTACAACGGTACCCAATGTAATGCCCGCAATAATTCGATTGCGCATAAGGAATGTTCCCTTGGCGGGTTTCAAATTCCAAGGATATTCACTAATGACTAACCCTTCCACCGCAATCCGTTGCTGCAATTCATGATGCTCTGGAGGGTAGTGCACATTCAAACCGTTGCCGAGCACAGCAATCGTTGATCCATGATGACGAAGTGCACCAACATGAGCATAAGAATCAATACCTCGAGCCAGACCACTAACAACGACCGCGCCAGCCAAAGCCAGCTCGGAACCGATCCATTCCGCTGCTTCCCTGCCATATGGCGAAGGATCACGCATACCAACAACGGCAATACAAGCACGATGTAATAAATTCACGTTTCCTTTAGCATATAACACCCAGGGTGGGTCAGAGATCTGTGCGAGTAAGTAGGGATAGTCTTGATCCCAACGGGTAATCAACTTGATTTCGCACTGCTCGTAGAATCTTAGTTTACTCTCAATCCTCTCTTTCGTCAAAAAGGTTGAAATGGCCTCCGCCTTTTTCCCTATTATGTTTACCCTATTCAATACTTTTGATAACTTGCTTTGATCAAGTAAGGTCGTTAATCCGCCTTTAACGCCATGTAAGCGTTCGATCGTATCCCTGCCGATTCCTTCAATTTCATGCAATCCGATTAATACAGAACGTTCATCCACTTTGCGAACCTCCATTCTAAAAATAAAAAACCTTCCAAAACGGTATGGTTGACCGAATTCGGAAGGTTGCTTACCTATCCCTATATTGTTGAGTACTACTTTGTTTTACATTGCTCGAGTAAACCTTGCTCAGTTAATACGGCTACTAGCGTTGCACCCATCTCGGAAGGTGTTGGAGCGACCCTGACGCCACAACGTTCTAGTGTTTCGACTTTCTCTGCTGCGGTGCCTTTGCCACCCGATACGATAGCTCCTGCATGTCCCATTCTTCTTCCAGGGGGGGCTGTCTTCCCGCCGATGAATCCAACAACAGGCTTCTTCATATTGGCCGCAATCCATTCAGCTGCTTCTTCCTCCGCAGTGCCTCCAATTTCCCCAATCATAATGACGGCATACGTTTGTGGATCTTCATTAAATAGTTTCAAAATGTCGATAAACTCGGAACCTTTCACAGGATCGCCTCCGATCCCAACCGCGCTGGATTGTCCAATACCTCGGCTTGTAAGTTGGTGAACCGCTTCGTAAGTCAGCGTCCCTGAGCGAGAGACAACGCCTACATGACCGGGCAAGTGGATATACCCTGGCATAATACCAATTTTACATTCCCCTGGTGTAATGACACCAGGACAGTTCGGACCGATCAGTACGGTTTTCTTCCCTTCCATGTAGCGGGAAACTTTCACCATATCTAGCACAGGAATGCCTTCTGTGATACAAATGACAAGATCCAATTGTGCATCGACAGCTTCCATTATGGCATCCGCTGCGAACGGCGGGGGGACATAAATGACGGATGCATTCGCGTCTGTTGCAATTTTCGCCTCCAGCACTGTGTTGAAAACCGGCAGGGACTGAATTGTGCCATTCTCTAGCGTAATGTCAATGGATGTTCCGCCTTTGCCTGGTGTTACGCCGCCCACCATCTGCGTGCCATATTCAAGACCACCTTTGGTATGAAACAAACCCGTGGCCCCCGTGATTCCCTGTGTAATCACTCTTGTGTTTTTGTTGACCAAAATACTCATATGTAATGTTCACACCCTTCGTCAGATGTCATGTAATTATTTCACTAGTGAAACGATCTTCTGTGCGCCATCCGCCATCGAATCGGCTGCTACGATATTGAGTCCGGATTCATTCAAAATTTTCTTACCCAGGTCTACATTCGTTCCTTCCAAGCGAACAACGAGCGGTCGATCGAGACCGACTTGACGAGCCGCAGTAACAACACCATTGGCGATCACATCGCACTTCATAATTCCGCCAAAAATATTCACAAAAATTCCCTTGACTGCATCGTCAGAGAGAATAATTTTGAACGCTTCCGTCACCTTCTCAGTTGTTGCGCCACCGCCTACATCGAGAAAGTTGGCAGGTTCGCCGCCATAATATTTAATGATGTCCATCGTAGCCATTGCAAGACCAGCGCCGTTCACCATACAGCCAATGTTGCCATCTAATGCAATATAGGACAAATCAAATTTGGAAGCCGCAATCTCTTTTGCATCTTCCTCATCCAAATCGCGTAATTGAACAATGTCTTGGTGACGGAACAATGCATTCGAATCAAAATTCAATTTGGCATCCAGGGCCATCACTTCTCCGTCACCGGTCACAACTAGTGGGTTAATTTCAGCAATGGAGCAATCTTTCTCAACGAAAGCTTGATAAAGTGACATCATGAATTTCACAGCTTTATTAATGAGGGGACTAGGAATTTGAATCGCGTAGGCTAGCTTGCGAGCTTGGAATGCAGCCAATCCGACAACGGGATCAACAATTTCCTTAAAAATTTTCTCTGGGGAATGGGCTGCCACTTCCTCAATCTCAGTTCCGCCTTCTTCGGACGCCATCATGATTACACGTCCTGTTGACCGATCAACGACCAAACCTATGTAATATTCTTTCTTAATATCGCAGCCTTGTTCAATAAGCAGGCGTTTAACCTCTTTACCTTCTGGCCCCGTCTGGTGGGTTACTAATGTTGTGCCGATCAATTGCTGCGCGTAATTGCGAACGTCTTCTAAACTTTTGGCAATTTTAACGCCTCCGGCTTTTCCCCGACCACCTGCGTGAATTTGTGCTTTGACGACTGTAACCGTCGTCCCTAACTTACTTGCCGCTTCCACCGCTTCATCTGGAGTGAATGCAACGAAACCATCGGGAACTTTTACGCCATACTGTTTGAGTAATTCTTTGGCTTGATATTCATGAATATTCATTCTCTCACTACCTCCTTATTCATCTCTAAAAACCAACTTTATCATTGTAGCACGAAATTCAAACAATTTCCTTACCCACTTCAAAGTTTTCGACAGGTGATGAACGCAGTTGTTGAATGTTGGAGTTTTTTGACAAATCACCCCGAATAATATAATTCCGCAGGAAATACAGCTGGAAATCGATTGCGTCATTCCAAAAGGCCTGCTAAGATGTTTAGTAATCATTGATGAGGAAGCACCTCTCGAATTTATCCATCGAGGGGTGTTTTGTTTATGTACGGTACATGTTGGGGTGCTTGTATTCAAGGTGTTGACGGTGCGCTGATCCGCGTCGAAATCGATATTTCTAACGGTTTGCCGATGTTTTCGATCGTGGGATTGCCAGACAGTGCCGTAAGGGAATCTACAGAACGAGTAAGGGCTGCCATCAAGAATGGGCAATTCGATTTCCCGATGCGCCGAATCACGGTGAATCTTGCGCCGGCGGATGTGCGGAAAATTGGCGCGGCTTTTGACTTGGCCATTGCTGTCGGAATTATGGTAACAAGCCATCAGTGGCCTGCTCGAATGACGGAAGAAACATTGTTTTTGGGTGAGTTATCTCTGGTGGGCGATGTAAGATCCGTGCCGGGTGTGCTTTCCATGACGCAGGCTGCTAGAGATGCAGGTTTGCAACAAGTAGTTGTGCCTTGGGACAATGCAGAAGAAGCAGCTTGTGTACCCGGTATTCGAATTATTCCAATTCGTCGACTGGCCGACCTCGCAACATGGAATGGGACAGAACCCATTGCATCATTTTCCCCGCGCCATGAACAAGCCTATAATCATGTTGCCGTGGAGTCATCTGATTTTGTGGAGGTTGTTGGTCAGACTGTGGCAAAAAGAGCACTAACGATTGCAGTCGCAGGCATGCATAACATTGTGTTTGTAGGTCCGCCGGGTTCAGGAAAGACGATGCTTATGAGGCGAATACCTTCCATACTTCCCCCACTATCTGACGAAGAAGCACTTGAGGTGACGAAAATTTATAGTGTTTCAAATCAATCGAATTCGCGTGCCGGCTTTATTCGCAACCGTCCATTCCGCGCACCTCATCATCACATTACGATACAAGGTCTAATCGGTGGCGGGGCTCGCCCCACCCCAGGGGAAGTAAGTCTAGCGCATCATGGCGTGTTGTTTCTGGATGAATGGCCCGAATTTCCACGAGTCGTTCTGGAATCATTGCGTCAGCCGATGGAAGACGGAAGAGTGACACTAGCAAGAGCCAAGTCAACGGTGACATTCCCAGCACGAATGGTGTTGGCTGCTACCATGAATCCATGCCCATGTGGGTATGACGGATATGAAGATCAGACACACCGCTGCAAGTGCAGTACGCAACGCAAACAAGGTTATTTAGCAAAACTTTCCGGCCCGTTATTGGATCGAATGGATATGCATTTAGACATCCCCCGATTAAGTCCCGTCGAAGCGTTACAACTAGTTATCCCAATTAGAGATCGTTCCGCGAATGAAATGAGTTCGCAAACGATGGCTGACGCGGCAAAGCGAGCGCAGCAAATCCAAGAAAAACGTTATTTGCATTCAACCATCCGATACAATTCCGAACTTTCTGGACGCTACTTGCATGAAGTATGTCGGCTGGATACCGAAACATCTCGAATTTTAATTGATGCCTATGCATCAATGGGTTTGAGTGCTCGTGCCCATGCTCGGGTTTTGAAGGTTGCGCGCACGATCGCTGACCTGGAAAGCAAGCCAAACATTGAAGTTCCGCATCTTGTTGAGGCGCTGTTTTATCGTTCGTTGGATCAAAGACTGTTGCGTTTAACCGAACAACAGCGTGATTTTAAGGAGGGTTAGAATGCTTCGGAAGTGAGTTGAATGGACACGGGCTCATTGCGTTCATTCAAGATGACACATACAACATCGAACCGAATGGCAGACATCAGTATCTTGTTTTGCTGTATGTAAACTTGTGCCAACTTGCGAAGTTTCAACTGTTTTTTTTGAGTAATCGACTCTTCTGGTGTACCGTACATGGATAGTGAATGGGCTGACCGCGTTCTCACCTCTATAAAAACCAGGGTCTGTTTTTTCATGGCAACAATATCGAGTTCACCAATCCGACATCGCCAATTCGTCTGTATGATAGCGTACCCTTGTTCTACTAAGTATCGGACTGCGGCAATCTCACCAGCTTTGCCTCTTATGAGACGTGAATTTGGAGTCATCACAAATTCCTCGATAGGTGTAATGACTTGGCGTCTTGATCTGCACGGTAAATAAAACTTAAAACTTCAGCTACAAGCTTGTACAGTTCAGGTGGGATCTGTTGTTCCAAATCCAATTTCGAAAGCACTTCAACGAGTGAAGCATCTTCACGGATTGGTACGCCATGTTCTGCGGCGGTCGCAATAATTTTCTCAGCAGTTGTGCCCTTCCCTTTGGCTTTGACAACAGGAGCAGCATCCGACTCAGGTGCATAGGACAGCGCAACCGCTTGCTTCTTGTGAGTATTCGGTTTTTGATATATTTTCTCTTTCATATTCGCATATCGACTCCTTTATAAGGGGGGGAGGAACGTATGGGAGATGGTTGAGTTTGGGCACGATTCATGCCGATGGCAGCATTCGTGTCCTGCACCTGCTCGGATTTGGGCTTCATTGCAGTCTTGAAAGTGAACAATTGATACCCGATGGATTTGAGAGCCATTTCAATACGAGACTTATTGGCAAGGACCAAAGCTTGCGACGAAGGTTGATCATTCCATACTTGCAGACTGACAATTCGATTCGTTACCTGCACATCGACCCATGTTTCACCTAGATGGTCAAGCGCAAGTTGAAACCACAGTCTGCAATTTTCGGCATCCAGTTCACCGCGTTTTCCTTTGCGCGTATGAATTTGGACCGTTGCACTTTGTTCCCCATTGTTCCCGGGAATCGGAAGCAATAAGGTGGCGAATGCGAATGGTGCAATACGATCTTGATGCAGAAGAAGTTGTTGGCCAGTGATGTGTTGAATTGCAGTCTGAGCAGCTTCTTTCAACGCAGGCGGTGTTTCATCAAAGCTTGCCAACTGTTGCAATACGGATTTCAATGTGTCAAGCGGTGAAACCCGGTCATGACCACTTTTTCCATCAATTTGAACCGGTTCAATAGCTACATCCGCCAGGAATGAAGGTATCACGCCTGAAGGCAGTATGCGATCTGAACCATCTTGAGAACTCGATAGTACGGATGGAGCGGCAGATGCCCGCAACCATTCACGCTCTACATCAAATCCAAGTAATTTGAACAAACCAAAAAGCGGTGAGCGTTCTTGCTGATGCGCAGGACTTTCCTGCTCTAACCCTTCTGAAGTAACAGCAAGGGAGCCTTGGTTAATGACACCTGACTTTATACTTGACTGTTGCAGTTCATTGTCCTGAACTGAATTTACGCTGGTATCTTGTATTGGAGGTGCTATCTTGGGATGAGGAGGTAAAGTCAATTCGGATTTTATTTCCATCGGTGGCGAATTGACCGTTTGTTTCGATGTTTGTTCAGGTTGTGACTCGGAAGCAGGGATAGAATACAAGTTCGATACGAGTTGATTCACCCGTTGCAAAACATCAAGCAATCGACCCGAAACTTGGCCTAATTGTCCTCTATTCGGCAATGAATCTATTGTTTCTTGAGCAAGTGAGGTAAGTGTGCCTACAAGTTCATGCAATGGCGGTCCCGCAATTGTTTGATGAAGCGCACGGACGGATTCAGAGGTAATAGGAACGCCTTGTCTAGCTGCAATTGTTGCAGCCCGTAACAGTTCATGCGTTTCACCTACAGAACCAAGTTCAGATAAAACCGAAACAACATTTTGGCTAATATTCCGATTCAAGTTTATGCCTTCTTGATGGAACGAACGAACAAGTTCGCGGTGAAGAGGGGTGTCCTTCAATCCTATATGCTTTAACAAATCCATCATGACTTCAGGAGTGAGTTCTACAGTTACCGATTTTAGCGGTTTCATGTGAATGGTGTGCTCCGTTGACTCCGGTTGCACTTGCAACCACGTTGATGTCCCAACAGGCAGATTTGCTTCTAGTTTCGCCTTAACCGTAACGCCTGCAATATTCAACTGGGCTTCGCCATTGGGTAACAGTTCCTGCACAACGGCTCGAACAATCTGCCCTGGCTTGAATTCAAGAGCACGAGTTTCCTGTGATGCCGGATCAACTGCCGCGGCGCGTATCATCCGAGAGATCTCCACAATCTCGCCTCCTTCATTCATCCCCTTATCTATTCATATCGTCATTTCTTCGTATGATTTAAAGTGAAAATAATTCCAACGAGGTTGATGTGATCTTACGCAAGAATGTCATTCGGTGCATCGGACTCGCGCCAAAGGCAATAATACGCTCACGGTGCATCCTTGTCGCATATCCTTTGTGCAATTGAATACCATATCCTGGATATTCTAAATCCCAATTCAAGCACATCCGATCTCGAGTCACCTTCGCGATAATCGAAGCAGCAGCGATGGACTGCGATAAAGCATCACCGTGGATGATTGACAGTTGCCTCAGTGGAAGGTCTACCGATTCCGCATCAATCAACAGGGAATCCGGATGCTCAGGCAATGACTGAACAGCAAGTTTCATTGCCAAACGGGATGCTTGTCGTATATTTATCCGATCAATCGTAGGCGCATCTACACGACCAATCCCAACAGCGATCGCTTCTGCATTGATGACTTCAAACAATTGTTCTCTCTTCTTCTCACTTAGCTTCTTTGAATCATCTACTCCGTCAATCACGAGACCTTTAGGCAAGATGACTGCAGCAGCAACAACGTCTCCAAATAAACAACCTCTGCCTACTTCATCAACACCTGCAACTTGGACAAATCCTTCGGACCACAAGAGTTGCTCATATTTCAACATGTACGTGTACCTATCCATTCATCAAGGTGTTTCAAGCGTGATACGCCCCAATTTACCCGACCGCAACTCACGTAAAAAGATGTCTGAGGCTCGGTTTACATCGACTTTACCTCCGCTCATTACGGTTCCTCGCTTGCGACCAATCGCTTCAATCAACTGAATGATCGATTCGGTACTGCTTAAGTCTGTTGGTATTGTTTCAATCTGGTAACGATCATGGATCACAGTAGGGTACCGTTGAAGAAGCACTTTTGCAACAAAGATTGCAATTTCTTCCAGATGCAATATTTCGTCGCGGATCGCACCAGTGGCGGCCAATCGCAAACCGACGAGCGGATCTTCAAATCGAGGCCAAAGAATGCCTGGCGTATCCAAGAGCTCCATATCTTTGCCTATTTTAATCCACTGTTGCCCTTTGGTAATTCCCGGTCGATCGCCTGTCGCAGTGACACCTCTACCTGCAAGCCGATTAATCAAAGTGGACTTGCCAACATTCGGAATTCCTACAATCAACACGCGGATGGAGCGCGGTTGCATTCCTTTCTTGCGCCACAACTCAAACTTAGGAGCCATCAATTCTCTACAACGCGGCAATATTTGCTGTACTCCTGTTCCTGCACTAGCATCAATGGGCAACACTTTGATATTCTCTGTTGCCAATTGTTCTACCCAACGCATGGTCACAGCAGGATCAGCCAAATCGTGTTTATTCAATAGCACGAGCCTCGGTTTATTGCCTAAAATCTCATAAATCATTGGATTTCGACTAGAAGAAGGAAGACGAGCATCCAGAAGTTCAATGGCTACATCAATAAGATTGAGCTTTTCTTCAATCTGCCGCCGGGCTCTTGTCATATGACCCGGAAACCATTGAATTGTCATCCTAAATTATCCACATCCTTAATGTGTGACGATACCTAAGTTTTGCAAAGGCCATATCACAAGTTCAGCCCTGCCCACGATTTGTTCATAAGGAACAAAACCAATATCACGGCTGTCATGGGAATTTGAACGATTGTCACCCATTACAAAAACATGACCCTGCGGAACAGTCGCTTGCGCAAAATCTTTGACATTGTATTCTCTTCCCTGAGCTGTAGCTTGTTCAACCGCCTCTTCCAAATAGGGTTCAGGCAGAGGATTATCATTAATAAACACCTCATCCCCCCGAACTTCCACCGTATCACCCGGCAACCCAATAACACGTTTGATATAATCGGCATTGAAGGGAGAGTGAAAAACAACGATTTCTCCAACTTGAGGTTCACGAACATCATACAAGATCTTATTTACAATCACGCGTTCTCCGGTGAAAAAATTAGGTTGCATCGAGGGGCCATCTACCAAATAAGGCGAAAACAAGAACACGCGAATGACCACGACTAGAATTCCGGCAACAACCAAAGCCTTGATCCAATCGATTGTTTCTTTCTTCCAATCCACCGTTGTCACATCCCTGTTTGTTCACGTTCAAAAATAAAGAAGGCTTGGTGATTAAGCGCCAAGCCCCTCATACTTATCGTATTTCTTTAATTCTTGCCGCCTTACCACGCAAATTACGCAGATAGTAAAGTTTTGCACGTCTTACTTTACCGCGGCGCAGTACTTCGATCTTGTCAATTCGCGGACTATGTAACGGAAACGTTCTCTCAACGCCAACGCCATATGAAATTTTGCGAACCGTATACGTTTCGCTAATTCCGCCACCACGAAGTTTGATCACTACGCCTTCGAACATCTGGATACGCTCACGTGAACCCTCTTTTACTTTCACGTGTACCTTCAGTGTGTCGCCAGGACGAAACTTGGGTAAATCAGCGCGCAGGTGTTCTCGAGTGATCTCTTGAATGAGATTGCTCATACTATTCCCTCCTTCCACCACAGGCGTTCTTATCGCTCCTATCGTTAATGAACGATATTCATTGCACACAGAGGACCGCCCGAAAGTCCATAAAACAGACGTAGAAAATAATATCATACATCAATACAAATCACAAGACCTTGTAAAGACGTTGGGGTGAGCTAAGGATGTTCATCCCCTTGGCGCCAACAATCAATCCATGTTTGTTCCTGTGATGTCAATGGGATATTCGTGAGTAAATCGGGCCTTCTCAACCAAGTACGATACAAGGCTTGCTTATGCCGCCAAAGTGATACTTGCTCATGATGACCGGACAGTAACACATCGGGTACTTTCCAACCACGAAATTCAGCGGGTCGGGTGTATTGCGGGTACTCCAAAATTCCTGTACTGAAACTATCGGCTTGGGATGATTGACGGTTCCCAAGAACCCCTGGAATTAAGCGAACGACACTATCTATGATCGCGCACGCTGCCAATTCCCCGCCTGTTAAGACGTAGTCACCGATAGAGATCTCATCCGTTACAAGATGTTCGCGAATTCGCTCATCAAAACCCTCATAGTGACCGCAAATGAGGATCAAGTGTTGTTCCTTGGCAAGCTCCTCCGCTTTGCGTTGGGTATATGTTTCACCTTGCGGGCAAGTAAGAACGATGCGAGGCCTCTGATACATACTTTCAGTCTCACGGATCACTTGTTCAACAGCTGCAAAGACGGGTTGAGGTTTTAACACCATCCCCCCGCCACCCCCATAAGGATAATCGTCGACAGTCCCATGTTTGTGATCAGAGTAATCCCGGAAATTTGTGATTTGGATGGAGACAATCCCTTTTTCCTGTGCTTTCCCCAGTATGCTTGTAGTGAAGACTCCCCGCACCATATCCGGGAACAATGTCAGCACATCAATTCTCATTCAATGAGGCCCTCCATGAGGCGAATCGTAACTTTTCGCAGGTTGGTATCGACTGTAAGCACAACATCTGCAATATAAGGGATATAAGCAAGCTTCCCAGTCGAGAGTTGCAC
>JBILCM010000130.1:0-4213 GCA_044353165.1 Paenibacillus sp. | reverse complement strand
GGAACCAAACTTCCCTCCGTCGTAGACTTGGCGAATAGCTTTGGGGTCGGCAGATCAACAATACGTGAAGCCCTTAGCGCCTTGAAAGCACGCGGTCTCATTGACATTCAACACGGCGGAGGCACTTTCGTGTTAGGAATACCCCCCGAATCTTCAGGCCCCATGACCACGTTGCTGTTCAACCAAGCGAAATCACTACAGCAAGTCATGGAAGTGCGTCAAATCGTGGAGACGGGATGTGTTGCATCGGCTGCTAGAAATGCCACGTCCGATGACCTCTTTCAACTGCAAGCGATTGTCATACAAATGTCGGATGCATTGCATGATGATGCTGCGAGTGAGGATGCAGACGTCCGCTTCCATGTGGCGATCGCGGAGTGCACGCACAACCCGATACTCATTGACATGATGCGCTCACTCATGTTGCATTTGCAACAAACGATTCGTGAGACGCGCCAACTCTGGTTTTACGCTCAACAAGAGAGTGCACAACGACTACTTGAGGAACACAGGGATATATTCCAGGCGATCCGCGATCGTTCAGAAGATGCGGCTGTCCAATGTATGAAGCTGCATCTAGAGAAAGTGGACAGGGTCTTACAAAAAATTGTGCGCACAAATTCGTGAACGATATGCATTATCATCAGCTCATCTGATGAGTTAAGTATAAATTGACACGATTTCCGTGTCAATGCGAATACTCCATTTTTAGAAAGTTACTGGGAAGTTATAGAAGGACAAGAAAGGCATGTACGTCGCCGAATCGACTGGAGGCATGACAGCAGGATTCGTCTGATGCATCCCATGCACAACAGTGACAGCTTGTGATGCAAGGGGTCGTTGCAACCTTAGAACAATCTTGTGCTTGGCGGCAATGTGCCAACTACGCACATGGACCTCACCTGCTTGATCCACTACTGCGAAGATATGATCCAATTGGGAACCGATCATCACTAAATAACCGCCAACATGGTGAAACTCCAGTTCTATAGCGGGATCATCTCCAGGTTTATAAACGGCTCTAGCAATCTCGGGTGCTTTCCAATGCGCAATTGGATACCCATAGAGTTGAGACAACGCCTGCCTTGCCATGCGTTCCCCGATCAATTGATTGCCTGCAGGACTATTATGGATCACATCACTCAGTGGACAATCTGTAGCGGGGATGACATATACATTCGGAATATTGTTCGCTGCTTGACGCTGTGCTTCCCTGAGAATACCCCACGATTGATTTAATTCCACTTGGTCTAGCGTCCCACCCGTGTACCGATTTAATTGCACCGTCAATACGGGGAGTTCAGGCGTCTCAAGATCTTGGCGCAATCGCTCTACCATCGCTTGAAACCGTTGCAAATAAGTTGATGCAGCATCCCGACTGCAATCAGATTCGCCCTGATACCACAATACGCCTCGAACTTTGCCGCCTATCGCTTCGGAATGCACAATGTCCAGCATATTTCTGTACAACTCACCCTCTTTATCAGGACTCCAGGCATCAAGTGCAGAACCGCCTAAAGCTGTTTGGATGAGACCGATCGGCCATCCAGTAACCTCCTTCAATTTCTTGGCGAATGCCAAGTAAGGAGAATGACCGGGATTGGCACGCTCGCAATTTTGAAGGTGGATGGAACGTGTGGATTCATTGAAAGGGTGCGTTGCCAAATCCCAACGACCATCGTTGCGCAACAAATGGATGCCCATCTCCGGCGGATCGTTGAATGGACCTTTGCCATATCCCGCGGAGTTGCTCTGACCAGCAATAATATACAAATCACCAACGCCCAGATGATGCACCATATCACCGCGGACCGCCCACTCCATCTCCGGATTGCCATTCAGTTGTAAGCAAGTTTCGATGCGGTACAAGCCACCTGCAGGAATTTGCTCCAATGTAACCGACCAACGATCACCTTGCATCTGGGCTTGTGTCCAAGGTATGACAATGGATGCATCTGCTTCCTTCACAACCCGAACATGCACCTGCTGCTGTGTTGGCGTGCCTTCACCTGGAGGTGCTGTGCAGGAACCTGATAAGTCAACGTGTCCATATCCACCCGATTGTTGTAAAATCGTCCAATGCTGCGGTTGCTTTTCGAATATAACGCCATAGGTTGATAGCTGCATAAAAAATACAATTCCCTTCGTCTAGGTTTAATGATAGAAAGGAACACCTTGCTCGATCCCGCACGGCCCGCCGTCTGTGCTTGATTCTATTTCCGCCGGATTTCCATCAGCGCGGTACAGTGGTTTGTAGTGACCTGCAATCTTGGTGGCCGATTCGTTCGCATAATGACAGATGAAGGCTCGGCGAAACCGGTCTTTCGTCTTGTTGCGGTAGGAACCGTGGATCAAGTTCCCGTTGAAGAACAGAACATCCCCTCTGTCCATTCGTGCTGGAACGATCTGTTGATCTTTGGGAGGTTTGACATAATGGGTTGTGAACGATTCATTCGCATCAGCGGATTCAGGACATTCAATCTCATAACGATTCGTTTTGGGCACGACGAGCAATCCACCGTTCTCTTCATCAGCGGCATCCACCGCAGTCCATGCTGCGATACAATTGCCAGACTCCACCTTTAAATAAAAATTGTCCTGATGCAACGCTTGTCCTCGAGAACCTGGTGGCTTGTAATAAAACATGCTTTGCGCAGCAAGTGCGTCCTCTTCATATAAATCACGCAACACCTCCATCACGGGCTGGTGAAGCATGTATTTCTTTGCAGTGTCGTTGAATCGGTGCGGATGCATCACCCTCGGATATCGTCGCAATGGATCGCTTGTGTTCGGACTCATATCTGGTTCATAATACCCCGGGATAGGGTTATTGCTAATGTCTTCGAAGGTACAGTCGATCTCTTGCAATTGCTCTTCGGTAAACAAGCCCTTGACAATTACATACCCATCGGTATCAAATTGTTGTTTCTGCTCATCCGTTAACGCCTTTAAGGTGTAAGTCTTCATAAATCATCCTCCTTATAGATTCAAGCATAAAAAATAACAAAGCAAAAATGAATCCACAAATAAGCTAAATATTCACACAATCCTGCTATAATGAATAAGGATGAGCAACGATTCAGAAAGGGTTTTGATGTCATGACATTCTCTCACCGTATCGATACGAACCAATTCACTGCGAAATTTGATGGACAGGGGTCGGGGGTCGTGATTGCGGGTCATTTTCACGAGACAGATTCGTATAGTATCTATCGACCTCGGGGAATGAGCGATTGCTTGATCACCTACACCTTGGACGGTGAAGGGATCTTCATCACTTCGACTGGCGAGCAAAGGTGCAAAGCGGGTGACGTAACCATATTGAAAGCAGGAATTCCGCATCGATATCGCACGCAGAAAGGTCGGATGTGGCATTTTGTTTGGGCTCATTTCCCCCCTACGGAAGTGGAGACGAATCTGTTGCCAGACGATGAAGTTGTGGTCCAGACGATTGATAACGAGTCTACAAGGAAACGAATTTATCGCGCCTTCAAGCGTGTCCTCTCGGACTCGCGGGAACGTGGGGACTATTGGCATGCGCTTTGTATAAACTCCATACGTGAGATACTCTTGCTATGTGAACGCAGAGGAAACCAACGTCTGGATGCACGTATCGAAGAGACTTTGCATTTGCTTTCTCGACGCATGAGGGAACCGATTCGTGTGGAGACTTTGGGGAGAATGGTCGGATTATCGCCGTCACGATTAGCGCACTTGTTTAAAGACAATACAGGGATGACATTGATCGAAGCGCTGAATGATATGCGGATACGCGAAGCGGCATTATTGCTTGAATATACGGACCGAGGTGCAGCGGAAGTGGCCTACGATGTGGGATATCACAATTATAACCACTTCATCAATCAGTTTCGCAAAAGATATGGTGTAAGTCCCAGTGTGTTTGCAAAATCCCGGCGAACCCACTCTTAGACTGACGAATGGTTTCAATAAGTTTCCCAGTGGAAACACTGTTTCTCTAGACCCACATGAATTGGATCAAGTATGATGTTACAAAAAAGTTCGAAATCTTCGAACGAAGGGGATCAAATGGATAAGTACGCGAACATCAAAGCCGGAGAGAAAGGTGCTTGGTTAAGCATTATCGCATACATCATGCTGTCGATTGTTAAGTTGATCGTAGGGTGGCGTTCAGGTTCTGAGGCGCTCTGGGCAGATGGCTTAAATAACTTTACAGATATTATTGCTTCCATTG
>JBILCM010000059.1:0-14248 GCA_044353165.1 Paenibacillus sp. | reverse complement strand
AAGTGCCTCCGCCGTGTTGAATGTCAATGAGACCGCGTGCTTTCAAGGCGCTAAGGGCTTCACGTATTGTTGATCTGCCGACCCCAAAGCTATTCGCCAAGTCTACGACGGAGGGAAGTTTGGTTCCGGTTGTTAATGCATCAGAGCGAATTCGTTCTTCGAGGATGGCACTGACGATCTCGTACCCTTTTTGAGGTTTGACGCGTTGTTCGTTCATTGGCAGATGTTCGCTCCTGATAAGAATTCTTTTATTTTTTCATGATTTCATGCAATCAACATATCACATCAGATGACCAGATGACAATGTGGAGTATTGCATGCAAGAGGAACATTCTGTAGATGAAAGAGGTCGATAAACGGTGGATGGAATTGTAAAAGAACACTTGCGTTCAATACTCGGCGAATCGGGATTTCGCGATGATCGGGAAACGCTGGTTGCGTATTCGTATGATGCGACACCGTTGTTGCAATCGCTCCCCGATGCTGTCGTGTTCCCCAGAACGACGCAACAGGTATCGGACGTGCTGAAGGTTTTGAGCACATATCGGATACCCGTCGTTGGCCGCGGCTCAGGCAGCAATCTGTGCGGTGGCGTTGTGCCGTCCGAAGGTGGCGTTGTTATGGTGATGACGCGTATGAATCAGTTGTTGGAGCTCGATACCGAAAACTTGACAGCGACAGTCCAACCCGGTCTGAACACGAAGAAATTTCATCTGGAAGTGGAGAAACATGGCTTGTTCTACCCTCCGGATCCCAGCAGTATGGTCATCTCCACCTTGGGTGGCAACATTATGGAGAATGCTGGCGGGTTGCGCGGGCTGAAGTATGGCACGACCAAAGATTATGTGCTTGGCCTTGAAGCGGTTTTGCCCAATGGTGATATTATCCGAACCGGTGGTAAGCTCTATAAAGACGTGGCGGGGTATGATTTGACCAAGTTGCTCGTCGGTTCGGAAGGAACACTAGCGATTATCACGGAGGCCACATTGAAGCTAATCCCGGCACCGAAATACAAACGTACGATGGTTGCTATGTATAAGGATTTATACGCTGCTGCGCGCACGGTTTCTGCGATCGTCGGCAATCGGATCATCCCGGCGACGTTGGAATTTATCGATCAACCGACACTTCGTGTGGTAGAAGATTATAATCGACTCGGACTGCCGACAGAGATGGAAGCGATCCTGCTGATCGAGCAGGATGGCGGAGATGAAGCCGTTGTGCAGCGAGATATGGAGCGGATGATTGAGATTTGTCGAGTGGAGGGTGCTGCGGACGTTCGATTGGCGGCAGATGCTCAGGAGGCGGAGAACCTCATGAAAGCACGGCGCAGCGCGTTGTCCACTTTGGCGAGAATTTCGCCAACGACGATTCTTGAAGATGCGACGGTACCGCGATCCAAGATTGCTGATATGGTGTTGGAAATTAACCGTATAGCCAAGAAGCATGACGTCTTAATTTGTACGTTCGGTCACGCAGGGGACGGTAATCTCCATCCCACTTGTCCGACTGACGCGCGGAATGCGCAAGAGTTGCATCGGGTGGAGCTTGCCTTCGAAGAGATATTCGAAGCAGCCGTTCGACTCGGCGGAACGATTACCGGGGAGCATGGTGTCGGGACTGTGAAAGCGCCGTATTTGGAGTGGAAGGTGGGCGCAGAAGGCATCGCCATCATGAAAGCGGTGAAGCAAGCGTTCGATCCGCATGGGATTATGAATCCCGGCAAAATCTTTGCGAAGGAATCTCGCAAGAGGGTGGTAGTTGGGCATGGCAACAACGCTTAAGCCGGAACAACTTTCCGAGGTCGTTGGCACAAGTTTAGCGGACGCTGCTTGCACGACAATGAGTCCGTTAGCCGAACGCATGAAGCTGACACTTGATTATAAGGAATTGATGAATTGCATGCGTTGCGGCTTCTGCCAGCCAGCGTGTCCCACCTTCATCGAGACCGGCCTTGAAGCAGCTTCCCCTCGTGGTCGAATCGCCCTGATGAAAGCGGTCGTAGATGGGGTGATGGAGCCAGACGATCGGTTTCGCGCACAGATGGATTTGTGCCTTGGCTGCCGCGCCTGCGAACCGGTATGTCCATCGGATGTGAAATACGGTCGATTGATCGAACAGACACGCGATGCAATCGAGAGGGATGAACCACATCCATGGTGGATTCGTGCAATACGCAAGTTGATGTTCCGCATTGTGTTTCCAAGACAGGATCGGATGCGACTCTTGGGTGGTGCCTTGAAGTTGTACCAGAAGAGCGGTTTGCAGACGTTGTTGCGCACAACGAAATTATTGCACATCTTGCCTCAGCACCTGCGCACCATGGAAGCGATTGTTCCCGAAGCCGATGCACAAGGTGTCGTTGCTAAGATCGGTGAACATCACAAACCCCGCAATGGAGCAGCGATTGCGAAGGTGGGCCTGTTCCGCGGTTGCATGATGGATGTCATGTTCACCAAGACGAACATCAACACAGTGAAACTGCTCACCGAAGCGGGATTTGAGGTCGTCATTCCCGATACGCAGCATTGTTGCGGCGCTCTGCATGCGCACAGTGGCGAAACTGCGACTGCGAAGGAGCTTGCCATTGGTAACATTCGAGCATTCCGCGAAGCTGGCGTTGACTATATCGCATCGAATGCGGGAGGTTGTGGCGCACTGCTCGTGGAATACGATCATTTGTTGCATGATGACGATCTCCATCGCGACGATGCTGCTTGGTTTGCATCCCGTGTGAAGGATGTCAGTGCACTGGTGGTGGAGAAAGGGCAAGTTCCGGCATTCCGAGATCCGGGAGGTGCTTCAACAACGGTCACTTATCAGGATTCTTGCCACTTGCGCAACGTCATGCGTGCGGGCGATGCGCCGCGCAATCTAATGAAACGTGTTGAAGGTGCGAGATTTGTTGAACTTCCCGAGTCGGACAAGTGTTGTGGTTCTGCGGGTATTTACAACATCGTCCAGCCGGTGATGGCGAATCAGATTTTGAAAGGAAAGATGGAACAAGTGAGTCGCACAGACGCGCGCATCATACTGACGAGTAACCCCGGATGCCTGCTGCAGATGAAACTGGGGATCGAGACCGAAGGTCTTGGTGATCGTGTCGACGCAATGCACATTGTCGATTTTCTCGTTGAACGCATAGAAGCCAAGTGAGTTGTTCAACCCCATAAAATAAAAATCCCGTGATGAGAATGACAATTGGGGTAACACTAACCACAATGCCAGAACGGGAGGGAATGGGGTTGGATAAATTTATACTGTATCACGATCTGTTGGATGCCATGAAACATCATTGTTGTCCTGTGTGCGCGGTGCTTGAAGAACGGATGGAGAGGGCTGTGAAAGTCACCTTACAGGAGGGCATTTCAGACGATGTATTGCGCAAGCAATTTTTGGGCGCCAATGGCTACTGCAACCATCATGCATGGAAACTTCAACAAGCGGGCCACCCGGTAACCCAATCGAGTCTATATCGGGAATTGTTTCAAGCGCACAGAGAGGCGTTGGATCGATTTCTGCAGCAACGACAGGTGAAAGTTGTTGAAGATAAAAGAAAAACCTTCGCTCGCATTCGTGAGCTGTTTCAGAAGTTCACCCGGCCTAAAACAGAAATCAGTGAGCCCATAAAGTTGCAATTTCTGTCTGGACGCCGTTGTCCGCTATGTGAGTCAAGTGCTTTAAGTGAAGCGCGTTATGTGGAAGCCGTGGCAGAATATTACGAACATGACGAACAATTTCGAGAGCGTTACCGTAATCGGGGAGTCTTGTGCCAGCCACATCTGTGGATGATGATGGAAAATCACGGTTACAGACGTGTCGTCGAGGAGATTGTGGTCATTCAACAAGATCGGCTTGAATCCCACATCGATCAATTGCACGGATTTGTTAGACAAGCTGCGCTGAAACATTCAGAGGAAGATCGTGAACTAGATCGCAGCAGTTGGGTTCATGCCATTCGTCTGGATGTTGGCATGCCGGGAACGAACACGACTTACAAACGTAAAGCTATCGATCAGCCCTATGTTCTGAAGCCTTAAGCTCATTTAACGGAGATGCCGCTTCTGATGTGTGTACAACCATTTGACTTTAATTTCTTTCATGATGCCTGCTTCCTTGCGAGTGACATAATTCGCATAATGTTCGAACGTGTTGAACGATACCGGTGTCGGTTCAATGACTGTATCCATTGACGCACCATATTGAAGCAGGCTGTCATGTTTGGCCGCCAGATGATGCGCGATGTGCATAAGTAAAAAATCTTCCCAAGTTGTTGCATCATGCCCTCGACGGAATTGCCAGAAACCGTCAATTTCCTCGCATACAATTCCATGTTTGCGAAGTATATAATCGGGCAACAGGAGATATTCCTGGTTTTCTGAGATGGTTTGCAATTCTAGAGACCAAATTTCAGCCAATTGAAGCAAGTCGGTCTCAATGGTGATGTTTTGTTTGGATAATCTTAGGGTGACCATAACGAACCTCCATGAACTCGATATGTTCATCATATAAAAAAAATCAGGTTGGGGAAAGTGTCCAACCTGATTTCTCTTATTGTACGGCACATCATTTATTTATGGCGGTGTTCTGCCGTGTTTCTGCCCCTTAACCCTGCCAAACCGATCAAACCTGCCAAACCTAGCCAACCCCAGTTGGTACCATCGTCCGCTGTGTTTGCATATGCGCGGGTTCCGTTGCGATTATCTCGCATACCGTTCATCGTGCCATAACCGGTCGTGTTACGTGCCCCATTCATGGTATTGTTTCCATTCATGGTGTTGTTCCCATTGGTGGGCGTCATTCCATTCATTCCAGGTCCTTCAGCGAATACAGGCAGTGCAAGCATCAAAGAAAGAATGCTTGTGATGACAATTGCGCTTAATTTTTTCATGGGTTGTTCCTCCTTTTTTGATTCTTCATCTGCACACGTTATTGTTTTTCCCTCAGCGGAAGCAATTACTCAGGGAATATATACCAACATAAAAATTTACAATCGCTTAACAAAATATTGCAATTCTTTTAATAATTCAAATCTAAGATGAAAAAAGAAGGTGCTAATAACACAAATTGAAGGAGTGGTCGTACGTGTCAAAAGGTTGGATGCAAAGAAGTTTGTTGGTCATGATTTCAATTTTACTAGCGTTCATGATTGTTGCTTGTGGAAACAATGAGGCTGCACCATCTGAAGAAGATGCGACTCAAGCATCGAGCAGTGCAACTGATGAGGAAGCAGAAGCTGCGAAGGCAGAGGCCGATGCAGCGAAAGCAGCTGTAGCTCAAGCACAAGCGGAAGCCGCTGCTGCGAAAGCCGCAGCAGAACAAGCTGCTGCTGACAAGGTTGCTGCAGAGCAAGCATTAGCCGATGCCAAGACAGAAGCGGAGAAAGTTGCCGCACAGAAAGCACTTGATGATGCAACGGCTGAAGCTTCGAAGAAAGCCGCCGAAGAAGTTGCTGCTGCGAAAGCCGCTGCTGACAAAGCTGCTGCAGAGAAAACCGCCGCTGAAGCTGCTGCGAAAGCCGCTGCTGTGAAAGTTGCTGCTGACAAAGCCGCTGCTACCAAAGCTGCTGCTGATGCCGCAGCCAAAGAATTAGCGAAACTTACGGGCACCATTCGGATTGATGGCTCCTCAACGGTATACCCGATCTCCCAAGCTGTTGCTGAAGAATTTATGAATAAATTCCCGAATGTGAACGTTACGGTCGGATTATCAGGTTCATCGAATGGGATCAAGGCCATCATTAATGCTGAAGCAGATATAGCGAACTCATCACGCTTAATGAAAGATACGGAGCTTCAGTCTGTCAAAGATAAAGGCGATGAAGCAATCAAGATGCCAGTAGCTTACGACGGAATCACCGTTGTTATCCATCCAACCAACTATTGGGCGAAGCAAATGACGGTAGAGGAACTGAAGAAAATTTGGAACAAAGGCAGCACCATCAAGAAGTGGAGTGAGATCCGTCCTGAATGGCCAGATTTTCCGATCACATTGTATGGTCCAGGAACAGCGTCAGGAACGTTCGAGTATTTCACAGAGGCAATCAACGGCAAGGCGAAAGAATCACGTTCCGATTACACGGCTTCCGAAGACGATAACGTACTCGTTCAAGGAATTTCAGGTGACAAGTTTGCCTTAGGATACTTCGGATTCTCTTACTATGAAGAAAATATGAGCAAACTCAAAGCGGTTTCCATCAAGACAACTGCTGATGCAAAAGCAGTAGCTCCAACCAAAGAAACCATTGGGAATGGCACATACAAACCGCTATCTCGTGAAATCTTTATCTATCCGCTCAAAAGCAAGCTAGCTAAACCCGAAGTAAAAGAATTTATCAAATTTTACATGAGTAAAGAAGGTCAAGCTTTGGTTGAAGAAGTTGGATATGTTCACCTGGGTCAATCGCAGTACGATCAAAATCTTGCTCAACTACCTAAATAAATGACGCAAACAGGAAACTTCTGAACTAGATTTTACACAGAGTTTACAAAACTATAATACTCTCTTAATATTGTGAACTTATACTATGGCGAACATCAATCGCAATGTAGAGGGGTTGTAGGAAGTGTGTAATGTTCTAGTGCGGAAGTTTTCTGTGTTTTTCTTGGTGTTAACACTTGTTTTTGTGGTGGTAGGTTGTGGTTCTGACACATCAAGCGATTCGAATCAAGCTGCCTTGTCTGGGGAAATTAAGATAGAGGGTTCATCAACGGTATACCCTATTGCACAAGCGGTAGCTGAAGAGTTTATGTTGTTGCACGATGGTGTCAATATTACTGTCGGATTATCCGGCACTTCGAACGGCTTCAAGGCGATTATTAATGGTGAAGCGGATATAGCGAATGCCTCACGGCATATCAAAGACGAAGAGTTGCAAACCATTGCAAGCAACAATGATGAAGCGATCGAGATGCCTGTCGCTTATGACGGGATCACTGTCGTCGTTCATCCCGACAACGACTGGGCTCTAGATATGACAGTCGAAGAGTTGAATAAAATTTGGGCCAAGGGAAGTACGATCAAAAGATGGAACGAAGTTCGGGCGCAATGGCCAGACGAGCCCATCAGCCTCTTCGGACCTGGAACATCCTCAGGAACTTTTGATTATTTCACGGAAGTCATCAACGGAAAAGCCAAGGAATCTCGCGAAGATTTCATAGCCTCTGAGGATGATAATGTACTGGTTCAAGGCGTATCAGGCGATCGTTATGCATTGGGTTACTTCGGGTTTGCTTATTATGAAGAAAATAAAGCTAAGCTGAAGGCAGTAGGTATCAAAGAAACCGCTGAATCTGCTGCGGTACTCCCAACAATCGAAACCATCGGGGATGGATCGTACAAACCGCTGTCACGCGAAATTTACATATATCCACTAAAAAGTGCCTTGTCTCGTTTAGAAGTTCAAGAGTTTCTAAAATTTTATATGAGTGAAGAGGGTGGTCAAACCCTTGCAGAAGAAGTGGGTTATGTACGCCTTGAACAAGCCAAATACGATCAAAATTTAAGTTTTCTCCCTTAATCGTCAATAAATTTTAAACGATGATTTCACTTAGACATTCAATATATTGAAACACAAAAGGGAGCTGCTTATGAATAAATCTGTTAAAGAACCGGGGTTCAAGGTTCACAGAGGTTTTTTTTCAGCTGACAAATTGATGCCAAGAGTGCTGTTTATACTCGCATCGATATCTGTTCTAACGACCATTGGGATTGTTTTCGTCCTTTTTGAAGAATCATTGAAGTTTTTCCGGCAAGTATCTTTTATTGAATTTATCACAGGTACGCAGTGGACGCCTTTGTTCTCCGATCCGAAGTATGGGATTCTTCCTTTGATTATGGGGACGATGCTAATTACAGTAATTGCCAGTATCGTGGCTTTGCCGATTGGACTTGGCAGTGCGATTTATTTAAGTGAGTATGCCCCAGAACGCATTCGTAACTTGTTGAAACCAACGTTAGAAATTTTGGCAGGGGTACCGACGATCGTGTACGGTTTTTTTGCCCTTTCCTTCGTGACACCCATTATCCAAGCCATATTTCCACAAACCCAAGTGTTTAATGCACTAAGTGCGGGCATCGTTGTAGGTATTATGATCATCCCACTCATCTCCTCATTAAGTGAGGATGCGATGAGCGCCGTACCGACTAGTCTGCGCAATGCCGCATATGCACTAGGTTCAACCAAATTGGAAGTTGCCATCAAGGTTGTTGTTCCCGCAGCTTTCTCGGGTATCGTAGCCTCATTCGTCCTTGGATTTTCACGGGCTGTAGGCGAGACGATGATTGTGACGCTAGCTGCAGGTGCGCTTCCTTCGATGTCAGTCAATCCATTGCAAGGCGTTCAAACCTTGACGGCATACATCGTCGCTGTAGCTGGCGGCGACACCACGTTCGGCAGCGTCCAATATTTGACAATGTATTCCGTTGGAATTGTGCTGTTCGTTATTACGCTTTTCATGAATATATTGGCCAATTACATCGCCAGAAAATTTAGGGAGGAATATTAATGGCCAAGTCAGATGAAATCCGTATCGCGAGGCGTAAGCGGATGAACTCGATCTTTTATGGACTGTTTCTCTCTTCTACTCTGGTGGGGGTATTGGCATTAGTGATGCTCATGTACCAGATTTTATCACAAGGACTAGGTTGGTTAGATTGGCAATTTCTCACGGACAATTCATCACGTAGACCGGAGAGGTCAGGAATATACACAGCATTGATCGGAACATTCTGGTTAATGGCAATCACAGCACCTCTCACGTTCATTATCGGTGTTGCTTCAGCGATTTACCTAGAAGAGTATGCGAAAGATACGCGCCTCTCACGAATCATTCAAACCAATATATCCAATTTAGCAGGCGTCCCATCCATTGTTTATGGCATTCTGGGATTGACGATTTTTGTTCGTGTTTTCGGACTCGGGCAGAGCATACTATCCGGTGCTTTAACGATGACATTGTTGGTATTGCCGATCATTATTGTGGCGGCACAGGAGGCGATTAAAGCGGTTCCCGGTAGTTTGCGTAATGCGTCGTTTGCCCTTGGAGCCACCCGTTGGCAAACCATCGTGCGCGTTGTATTTCCTTCTGCGTTCCCTGGTATTATGACTGGAGCGATTCTTTCGTTATCGCGAGCAATTGGCGAGACAGCTCCTCTCATCGTGGTCGGTGCAGCTGCATTCATCATTCGTCCGCCTGAGAATATGTTCTCGCAATTTACCGCGATGCCAATCCAAATTTACACATGGTCATCTCAACCCCAAGCAGAGTTTCAGAACATTGCTGCGGCTGCCATTATTGTATTACTGGTCATGTTGCTTGGTATGAATGCAATCGCCATTTTACTGCGAAACAAATACCAAAAGAAATTGTAATGGATGATATAATACGTAAGGGACGTGCTCATATGCGTAAGGATAGCGTTGTAAGTATTGCGGATCTCAATTTATTTTATACGAATTTTCACGCACTTAAGTCTGTCTATATGGAGATTAAACCAAAAACAGTGACAGCATTTATTGGTCCCTCGGGTTGCGGAAAATCGACATTGTTGCGTTCACTCAACCGCATGAATGACATGATTAAGGGCGTACGAATCACGGGAAGCTTACAGATTGATGGGGCTGAAATCTATGATCCTGCGATCAATGTGGAACTACTGCGGAAGAAAATTGGCATGGTTTTTCAACAACCGAATCCTTTCCCTAAATCGATTTATGAGAATGTGGCGTATGGTCCCAGAATTCACGGCGTAACGAAAAAAGCAGAGCTGGATCAGATCGTTGAGAAAAGTTTACGCAGTGCCGTGCTTTGGGATGAAGTGAAGGGCGACTTAAAGAAAAGCGCATACGGTTTATCTGGCGGACAACAACAACGGTTATGTATCGCTCGTGCATTAGCTGTAAATCCTGAGATCCTTCTGATGGACGAACCTACATCGGCACTCGATCCGATCTCGACGTTAAAAATTGAAGAACTGGTTCAAAAATTAAAATTGGATTACACGATCATTATCGTGACCCACAATATGCAACAAGCCGCACGTGTATCCGATGATACCGCTTTCTTCCTGAACGGTGAAGTGGTAGAATATAACGAAACTGTGAAACTTTTTTCCAATCCGAATGATCAAAGAACAGAGGATTACATCAGCGGTCGATTTGGGTGATGGATTTGGCGTCATTCATTTTACTTGTAAAGGGGAGAAAGAGGTATGGCATTGCATCGTCAACAATTTGATGCGGGTTTACAGGAATTAAGGAATGCACTTATACAAATGGGGAAAATGGTGGAAAGTGCAATTATCGATTCGGTCGCAGCACTGCGTGACAACAATCTCGCACTTGCCGAACAAGTGATTGCCAAAGATCCCGAATTAAACAAATTCGAAGAGAAAATCGCTGAGATGGGCAGTCAACTGATAGCTTTGCAACAGCCCGTAGCCAAGGATTTGCGACGCATTCTGATCTCTTTCAAGATGGCAAGTGATTTGGAGCGGATGGGTGATCTTGCTGTCGATGTTGCGAAGACGGTACGCCGAATCAATGGGGAACCACTCATTAAACCGCTCGTTGATATTCCCCGCATGTCAGAGATTGTCTTGGCTATGACTAACGATAGCATTCAAGCTTTCATGGAGGAGAATGTGGATTTGGCTTACAAAATGGCGAAGATGGATGATGAAGTTGATCATCTTCATAGCCAGATCTTGCGTGAATTATTTGTTTATATGGTTGAAAATCCGAAGAATGTGAGCCAATCATTACTGCTCTGTTTCGTCAGCCGATATCTCGAACGGATGGCGGACCATGCGACAAATATTGGTGAGAGTGTTGTATATTTAGTGATGGGGAAGCGACCAGACCTGAATTAATCAGCCAAGATGTCCGACAAATGTTGAATTGAAGGAATGACTCTGATCATTCGCCCGTTAGGCCACTTACGCATGGTGGTTTTTCGGGTTTTTTTGCGGATGAATACTGCGTGCCACCCTGAACGTAATGCAGTCTTCACATGATAAAACCGTCCATTCCCAACTATAACACACTGTTGCGGACGAACTTTCAATGTGGATGCAATGTGGCGGTATTGTTCTGAAGTGAAAATATCTTGCTCCTGAATAAATCGATCCAGCTGAAGTTTATGATATAACTCCAGGGCTTTGTCACGATCCAACGTTGTGATGATAATCAATCGATGCCGTTGTGACAATGCTTTGATGGACGTTTCAACCCCATCTTTCCAACGTGCATGGTCCACCTGCAATGCCCTGATGCGCTGTCCGACTGCGTCCAAGGTTTGGTCATCGATGTCGATAGGCATTTCTCGTAAAGCGTCCCGTATACTTTCCATTCGATCTTTGTTCCGTTGTCGCTCTGTTTTGTATCGGTTCATTACGCTTTGGATCATCTTCTCTTTCTCTGCTTGCTCACTCCATCGTGCCAACCACTCATGAGCTGTCTTTGCAAGACTGGCTTCGAAAGCGTGCTCCCAATCCACGATTGTGGAGGACAAATCCAGTGCGATCACTTTCACTTCCAACGGTTTTTTTCTAATCCCAATCATGTCTCAACCCCCCTCCTTAAAAATATGCAACGCGAGTAACGCTATGCTATGATAAAGGCAATTGAATGCAAAAAGAGGTGTGTAACATGACCCAATGTTTGCTGATTGATGGGAACAGTATCATGAATCGAGCGTTCTATGCGTTGCCGCCTTTGACGAATGCGGCGGGTTTATATACGAATGCAGTGTATGGATTTACGACGATGTTGCTTCGCATGATCGAGGAAGAGCGGCCTACGCATATGTTGGTCGCATTCGATGCTGGGAAGAGAACGTTCCGTCACGAACAATACGGCGAATACAAAGGAGGGCGCGCGAAGACACCGCCTGAACTTTCCAGTCAATTCCCTTTGTTGAAACAATTGTTGCAAGCGATGAATATTCATCAATTTGAGATTGCAAGTTATGAAGCCGACGATATTATTGGCACGTTAACGAAACAAGCGAGTGCGCAAGGGATGAAGACGACCGTCATCTCAGGGGATAAAGACATGTTGCAGTTGGCTACGGAGCAAGTCAAGATCGCGCTGACACGCAAGGGAATTAGTGAGGTAGAGATGTTCACCCCCGAAGTGATTGCGGCCAAGTACATGTTAACACCGACGCAAATTACCGACCTTAAAGGGTTAATGGGGGATGCCAGTGACAATATCCCAGGTGTTCCGGGCGTTGGTGAGAAGACGGCATTAAAGTTGTTGCAGGCGTATGGTTCCGTAGAAGGTGTGTTAGAGCATGTTGATGCGCTCAAGGGAAAACTTCAAGAGACGATCCGCGAACATGCGAATAACGCCACGTTAAGCAAGCAAATCGCAACCATTCATTGCGAGGTTCCGATCGATTTTGGCTGGGATGATTTACGCTACACCGGCATGAACAATCTCGCAGTGAAAACCATATTTCAAAAATTAGAATTTAAATCGCTTCTGCAACGACTAGATCTTGATAGTTCCGAGCCAGAAGGCACAACTTTCGCAGATGTGCGTACGGTCTTAATAACAGAATCTGAAATTCAGTTGTTGATTGAAGCATTGCCGCAAATTCAAGGGCTACATGTGGAAGTGGTCGGTGAAAATCCGCACCAAGCGAACATTGTGGGATTATCGTTCTATGCAACGCACGATGTCGCGTATTGCCTTTCACTGCCTACTTTGTTAAGCGGCGCAGGACAGGCGGTTCGTGACTGGCTAAGCAACGGCGAGATCAAGAAAATCCTGTATGATGCCCATCAAGCTGAACTAGCATTGGCTTGGCAAGGGATCGCATTGCGCGGCATCGCATTCGATGTCATACTAGCTGCCTATTTGCTTAAACCCACGGAATCAAGCCATATGTTATCCGATCTTACTTCCGAATATGGGATGGATCCGATCCCATCCGATGAGGCGGTCTTCGGCAAAGGTGCCAAATTCAAACTTCCCGAACCGATCGAACTCGCACAACATCTTGGCAGGAAAGCGAAGGCGATTGCACAACTTTCGGACAAGTTGCGCGCGGCATTGACAGAACAACAGATGGATTCGCTCTATTTTGGGTTGGAACTCCCATTGTCAATGGTGTTGGCTCGCATGGAAATGCAAGGTATTCGTGTACAAGGCGATGGGCTGAAGCAATATGGAGACACGTTACAATTGTCAATCGAGACGTTGGTTCAGAACATTTATGCATTGGCGGGAACTTCATTTAATCTGAATTCACCGAAGCAGCTGGGCGAGATTTTATTCGAAAAGCTAGGACTGCCTCCGATCAAGAAGACGAAGACGGGTTATTCGACCGATGCTGAAGTGTTGGAGAAACTCGCGCCTTACCATGAAGTTGTTAACGAGCTCTTGAAATATCGCATGTTATCGAAATTACATTCCACCTATGTAGAGGGATTGCAGAAGGAAATTCGCCAGGAGACGGGAAAAATTCATACGTATTACCGTCAGACGATTGCAGCAACGGGTCGGCTAAGCAGTCAATTTCCTAATTTGCAGAACATCCCGATCCGCTCGGAGGAAGGGCGGAAATTGCGCCAGTTTTTCGTTCCTTCTGAGCGTGACTGCCGCATCGTTTCTGCGGACTACTCACAGATTGAGTTAAGGGTGTTGGCTCATATTTCGGGGGATTTCCGTATGAAGGAAGCATTCCTTGCGGATTTGGACATTCATACGAAGACAGCAATGGATGTTTTTGGTGTGTCCGCTGCCGAAGTGGATGCCAACATGCGCAGACAAGCGAAGGCCGTCAATTTTGGGATTGTGTACGGAATTAGCGATTATGGGTTGTCACAAAACCTGAACATTAGCCGCAAAGAAGCTGCCCAATTTATTGAGCAATATTTTGCTGTATTTGCAGGTGTGAAGGATTACATGCACAAGGTGGTCGAGCAAGCGAAGCGGGACGGTTATGTCACAACGATGCTCAACCGGAGGCGGTACTTGCCCGACCTTCACAATTCAAACTTTAATTTGCGATCGTTCGCAGAACGCATGGCGATGAATACGCCGATTCAAGGCACAGCTGCTGATATCATCAAGCTTGCCATGGTCCAGATGGATGAACGGATGCGCGCGCAACAGGTAGCCAGTCGCTTGTTATTGCAGGTGCACGATGAACTGGTGTTCGAAGTGCCCATGCATGAATTGGAATTGATGAAGGATTTGATCCGCGAAACGATGGAAGGTGCGCTAACGCTTGACGTT
>JBILCM010000058.1:0-14451 GCA_044353165.1 Paenibacillus sp. | reverse complement strand
GCCGGCGGTAATCCTGCCTTGGAGGCCCTTCTTCTTAAAGGTTAATATGCGTGTGTCATGCGCCGTTATTCTCGTTAAGTCTGCGGGAGGAGCGGCGTTGTGCATTTTTTTGAAATATTCTGAAAAGTTTAGCGACATAATTGTCAGAGTATTGTATTATGGATATATGAAGCATTACTGCCTGACCATCTGTAGAAAATGTTCTCACGGAGAGGAGCATGCTATGTGGCTGCAAAAGGAAGTAATGAAGTGAAAGATAGTGTGCGGGAGTTGGCCCGAATTTACAAGCCGACAAACCCCCGCAAGTTTGTGAAGGATTACGTGAAGAAATACCGTATTCCTGGTGGGTATGAAGATATTCTGACTCGACTCGTCGAAGTGGAGATGGAGAAGATCAGCGGTACGGTTTCTTAAATATATTGAAAGAAGATGGAGATCGCCTCGAGGCGATCTATTTTGTTGCCTTGACATTCAATCGAAGGGTCAATAATTAATAAATAAACACTAATATATGTAAAATATTAAATATAATAACATTCAGAAACATTGCGTGAAGTTTTAGTGAATCGTAAATTCATCAAATTATATGATTCCTGATGCAAGCGTATAACCTTACGATACCCTTATTCCTCGCCCTCAATACGATCTTGAGTGCATGGGACAAGGTTATTTTTTTTAAAAGCGCCTTATTTTACGTATAATTTCGCATTTCAATTTAAACAACAACGAAAAAAAATAACAAATTTACAGTGATGGCGCTTTCATGATTCAATCAGGTTGCGATAGGAATTGAGATAGAGGAGGATACAAGTTTGTCAACAGTTCAAGTCAAGAGAAGGATCAGGCATATTCTCGGAAACTACCAGCTTTATTTGTTCATCATGCCTGCTGTTTTTTATTTCGTTATTTTCCATTACATGCCTATGTACGGGTTGCAGATTGCTTTCCGCGATTTTAATCCCATTGATGGAATTTCAGGTAGTGCATGGGTTGGATTGGAACATTTTGAACGATTTATCAATCAGTATAGTTTTTGGAATTTAATCCGAAATACGGTGGGCATCAGTGTGTATTCTTTGCTCGTTGCTTTTCCTGCACCGATCTTACTGGCATTGATCATTAACGAAATAAGAATCACTCGCTTCAAGTTGCTACTGCAGAACGTCACTTATGCGCCTCATTTTATTTCAACGGTGGTTATGGTCAGTATGATCATGATCGTGCTCAATCCCGAATATGGCATTGTAAACAAAGGAATTGGGATATTCGGATTTGCACCGATTGATTTTATGACAAAAAGTGAATGGTTTAAATCCATCTATGTATTTTCAGATGTTTGGCAGAATGCGGGATGGGGTTCGATTATTTATTTGGCTGCACTGGCGGGGATCAGCAATGAGTTGCATGAAGCGGCCATGATTGATGGTGCTACCCGACTGCAACGAATTATTCACATCAATATTCCCGGCATCTTACCAGTCATCTCCATCTTGTTTATTCTCAATGTCGGTGGAATAATGGCGGTGGGATTCGAGAAAGTATTCCTGATGCAAAATCCGCTGATCCTTGACTCCTCGGAAGTCATTGCTACTTATGTTTATAAGTCTGGTTTATTGAATGTGCAATATAGTTTTGCCGCTGCAGTAGGTTTTTTCAATAACTTGATCAATTTTATTCTACTGCTCACAGTAAACAACATCGTGAAACGCCTAGGTCAGGATAGTCTTTGGTAGAGGGGAACCAGCAAATGAACATGAGATTTTCAAGTCGGGACGACCGAATATTCGACTCCGTCGTGAATGGAATTGGTTTTATCATTCTCTTGGTCGTATTAATTCCAATTATTTTTATTGTCAGCGCTTCATTTAGTGATCCGACGATGATCAGCAGAGGGCAAGTGTTTCTGTTACCCAAGGGATTCACACTTGAAGGATACAACAAAATTTTTGAATATAAACCCATCTGGATTGGGTACCGCAACACGCTATTTTATACCGTTGCAGGCACAATGATTAATTTATTAGTGACGATTCCATGTGCCTATGCTTTATCAAGAAAAGATTTCTTGGGCAGAAATTTCGTGATGCTGATGTTCACGTTCACGATGTTCTTCTCGGGTGGACTTATTCCGACGTATTTGTTGGTGAAGGATCTTGGCATCATCAACACCGTCTTTGCAATGTTGCTACCGAACGCAGCTTCTGTCTGGTTCCTTATTATTTCTAGAACCTACTTCCAATCCAGTATTCCTGACGAACTGCGGGAAGCTGCCTTCATTGATGGAAGTACAAACTTGCGATTCTTTCTGACGATCGTACTTCCGTTGTCTAAGCCGATCATTGCGGTTATGACATTATTTTACGCTGTGGGACACTGGAATGCCTTCTTTAACGCCTTAATTTATTTATCAGATTTCAACTTATATCCGTTGCAACTCTTTCTAAGAAACATTCTGATCTTGGATCAGATGGTAGATCTGGTATCTATGGGAGATCAAGAATCCCAAGAATACATGCTTCGCCTGTTGGAACTGAAGGAATCCATGAAATTTGGCATCATTATGGTTTCTTCACTGCCTGTGCTTATCATTTATCCATTCGTTCAAAAGTATTTTGTCAAGGGGGTGATGATTGGGGCAATCAAGATGTGAGTATGGTTTGACTGAGTTTGAAACAGGCAACTACACATTATAGGGAGGGTAATTCATGAAGAAAGTATTACTGGCTTGGTTGTTGATCTTCGCTCTTGTCGTTACGGCATGTTCTGGAGCGACAGAGTCTACAGAAACTACAGAGACTGAAACTGCCGATACGAATACAGATGTTGAACAAGCGGAAGCCGAGAAGAAAGCAGCGGAGGAAGCTGCAGCTCAAGCGCAAGCCGAATTGGATGCTGCCAAAGCAGCAGAAGAACAAGCGAAAGCAGACGCTGAGAAAGCAGCTGCAGAGAAAGCGGAAGCCGAGCGATTGCTCGCTGAAGCGAAGACGGCAGATGAGAAAGCTGCTGCTGAAAAAATATTGGCGGAGACGGTTGCAGCTGAGCAAGCAGCAGCAGCAGCCTTAGCGAAGGCCACCGCAGAACAAGCAGCCGCACAACAAGCTGCTGCACAGAAAGCAGCCGCACAGCAAGTTGCTGCACAGAAAGCTGCTGCACAGAAAGCTGCTGCTCAGAAAGCAGCTACAACGAATACAACTACGAATAGTGGAACAACGAAGCAACCGGAAGTCAAGGACTCGAATTTCAATCCGACCGGGTTGCCGATCGTGAAAACACCGATAAAATTAACGGTGATGTACCCAAGAAAACCGTTGCATGCTGATTTTGAGACAATGTGGTTTACTAAAGAGATTCAGAGACTGACCAATATCGATCTTGATTTTATTGCTGTCGAGCAAGCAGGTTGGGAAGAACGCAAGAAGCTAGCTTTTGCTACAGGTGACTTGCCAGATATCTTCCTGACAGGGATCACAGCAGCAGATGAGCAAACATTCGGACCGCAAGGGTTGTTAACTCCATTGAACGATCTGATGAAGAAATACGCGCCCAATGCTACGAATCTTTTTTCTCAATATGAAAGTACAAGAAAATCATTTACTTTTCCTGATGGTTCCATTTATGTTGCTCCTTATTTCAAGGGTGCGATGAGAGATAATATTGGCAACACTACTTACTTTAATAAGGCTTGGCTCAATAAACTGGGCTTGTCTGAACCGAAAACCCTGAATGATTTGTATACCGTGTTAAAGGCATTCAAAGAGAAGGATCCCAATGGCAATGGGAAGGCAGACGAAATTCCAATGTCAGGGTCGGGATCGGGCACCTCAAATATCATAAATACGGGTATTAATATTCTTCAGGCATTCGGGATTGTTGATCCAAGGCATGATGTGATTGGCAATAAATACACGTATGTCCCTTTGACGAATGAGTACAAGGAATATATCACATATATGAATCGATTGTATGATGAAAAACTTCTTGACCCTGAATTTTTCACGCATACGGCTGATCAGTTAAGGGCGAAAGTGGCAGACCAAAGAGTAGGTATGTGGTTGGGTATAGGACCGCAAACGGCATTATCTAATAATGATTATTTAAATTATGGTCTACTGCCGTTGTTAACCGGTGGCAAGAACAACAAACCCGTATTAAGAAAACAATATGAATACTTTAGGCTGGGCACATTCGCCATAACGAATAAAGCGAAACATAAGGAAGCAGCTATTCGATTACTTGACTTGTTGTATAGTGATGAAGGGGCTTTGTTGGTCCGAACAGGGCCTGAGGTAGGAAAGTGGGAAGGAAAAGGAGGGTATATTAAGAATAAATTAGATCCGAGTAGCTTTTATGCAAAGAAATATCCAGGACTCGAAGGTTACACTCCTTCCTTTTCCGGTTACAACAGCTTCTTTGAGTTTAGGCATAGCGTGACCATTATGGATGGACCCATGTTTGCAAACGAAAAGTGGGTAGCAGCGCTTGTCGGGGCAGATGCAAGAAACGTATTCATTGAAAACATAGGGCTGGTATCTGAGGAAAGAGTTAAAGCTCTGCGGGAGCCGTATCCAGAGGTGAAGTTTACTCGTGATGAACAGCGAGCAATTGCCACTTATCTAGATATCGACAACTATGTAACGGAAATGGAAGCCAAATTCATCATGGGCAGAACGCCGCTCAGTGAGTGGAATGACTTTATTAATACTTTAAACAAGATGGGCGTGCAAGAAATGATAAAAATTCGCCAGGGCGCTTATGATCGTTTCAATAAATAAAATGTAACCGATGGAAAGAGTCGCCAATGACTATTGTGACTGCGTTTATCATATGGCGGCTCTTCTCTATTTGAATGGATCAAACAACGAAGTTCTTTGTTAATAATCACCGAACTTTTAATTCCTTATGATGAAAAAAAGGAGATACATCATGGTTGATAATCCAATCATTAAAAACATAATGAATGACTTGATTACCCCGAATGCCATTCGCCTGCTACCGTCTGATTGGGATCCTGTTAGAGCTGCGAACTTGGTCTTAACATCACTCATTAAAGTGACCACACCAAAAGCGAAAGG
This sequence comes from Paenibacillus sp., assembly GCA_044353165.1. Lineage (GTDB taxonomy): Bacteria > Bacillota > Bacilli > Paenibacillales > YIM-B00363 > JBILCM01. Next base: position 9,379 of record JBILCM010000058.1, on the reverse strand, counting down.
AGCGCATGATGCAGAGTTCGTCTGTGTTGGCAACCGTGCATATATCGTAGAGCATGACAACGATATCGAACCTGGGCATGGCGCGGGTAATGCGATGTACTGCGTGCTCACGGTCATAGATTTGCAAACATTGGCTGTAGAGAAGACACATTTGCTTGCTAGTGCAGGACAAATCTTTGCTAACTTCACTCTGCCGGATGCTGAGACTTTCGTACCGCGCATTATTCAGAGGGATGACAACACTTTGCGTTGTTACTTTGCTAGCCAGCCAGCTAATATGCAGGCACAGACCTGGTATCGAGACTTTGATGTGTGTCGCGGTGAGTTTACCGATAAAATCTATAGGGCTAAGCTCAAGACCGCAGCGGGCGTTTTTGACATGGAGCCCCGCTATCTTCATGCCGATGCTGTGGCACAAGGATTTAAAAAACCAGAATGGATTCGAGGCATGTACATCTTCGACTCTTTCAAGCACTTCGACGGCAACATCTATGTTGCTTTAAATAATTTTCATGGCAAGCAGAACGCTCTTACCATCCTGCACAACGACTATGAGACCTTCGAAGTTTTGGGTCACTACAATGAGCCGCAGAACCAGCAGCTTAGCGAATCTGCTGTGAACCGTATGCCTGATGGAACCTGGATGGCAATCTGCCGTAACGATACAGGTAATTATCACTTTACCATGAGCCAGGACGGCCGTTACTGGACGGAAGGATGCGAATTACCTTTTGTCACGAACGGTGACAATTCCAAGCCAACGTTCGACCGCTTTGGAGACACATACTATCTGGGGTGGCAGGAGCGCACCCGGATTGATGACTGTCGTCGCAGTGTGTTCAATGTGGATATTTCACGAGACGGTAAAAATTGGGAGCGCAAATATCGCTTCGAGACGCCGCATTCGTTTCAATACCCCACCTTCCATGAACATAATGGGGTGATTTGGTTAAGCGTCACACAGAGCGACCATGGTGGTAGTACGGATCGTATCATGTTTGGTAAATTGGAAGACCTCCAAGCATAATTGTATTGGATGTTATGAATAAGCCATTCAATAAACAGGGTTGGTCAATAAAGTAACTACAATCTGCTGACGGGCCGATAATTAATTTATAATAAAAATGGGGGGTGGCATATGTTTAAACAACGAAGTCTGTTCAATCGTCTGTTTATTTCTTATGTACTGATCACTCTGCTGCCCATCAGTGTATTATTTGCTCTGCTTTACAACAACAATGTTATCCAATTGCGCGATCAAGTGCAGGCATACAGCAACTCCAAGCTGTTGAATATTAAAGATCGAATCGATCTTCGCATGAATGAGAGCAAGGGCATTGCCTTACAGATTTCAAGTAACCCCAAGCTCTCATCCTTCCAATTAAACCAAGAGAATTATAATGTTTATGAAGGAATTCAGGAGCTTCAGAAATATAAAGCAGGACATGCGTTTGCAAGTGATATCTTCGTGTATTACAAGAATAATCCGAATATATTCTCATTCAAAGGCAATAGTCTCATGGATACTGTATTGACACGAAGTCTTGGGTTGAGTCCAACAGTCAAGGAACAATTTAAGCAAGATCTGATCGCATTGGATCATCCCGGCTTGAAATTCTTCGGATCCATAGGAAAATTATTTTATATGGTTCCACTGCCGGTTTACAGTCAATCCCCGATTGGTGCTGTTGTCTTTGTCATTGAGAAAGAGACGATGGAGAACGTCATGGTTCAAGCAGATACGGCATTCAAGGGAGCAACCTATATATTGGATGCAAGCAAGAACCCTATCTTTCATTACGATTCTATTCATATCAATGACGGGGGTCACCGCATTGAAGAGGAATTTCAACAACTTGTTGTTGGACATCAGCAATGGAAGATAAGCGATAACAACTATTCCGTTGTCGCTGTTCAGTCGGAGCAGACGGGTTGGTATTATGTTGATATCATTCCAACCCACTATTTTCTCAGTAAGGTGAATCAACAAATTGTTTATGTCGTCGTATTGACAGTCGTGATGTTACTTCTTTGTGTGACAATCGCTGTGTATTTAACGATCAACAATTACAGACCGATCAAAAAACTGAATTTGTCCGTACAAGATTTCTTGCCTGATAATAAACAATCCAATGAAATTGATCAAATCAAGGATGCCATTACGAATGTCGTTTCAATGAATACCGTTCTACAAAAAAAGATGGACGACCAGCAATATATGTTGGGGCAAAGTTTGCTGCTTCATCTATTCAGTGGGAATCGTGGCTCAGAAGAAGACTGGAAAAATTATATGAGCGGACTGAAGCGCAACGCATCCGAGTTGCAATTCACGGTGGTTACCGTTCGATATGACAGACATGATGAAGAAGTAGCTCAATTAAACGGGAGATTGCTTGAATTAATCATGCATAAGTATTCATTCAACCGATCTGCATATGGTGTGGAATGCGGTGATGGCAATATGATTTCGATTCTTGTACAGTCCGGATTGAACGGGATGATCACGAGTCCCGCGAGTGTCGCCACATATGTGTCCGATTTCTACGAACCCCATTTCAAACAACGAGTACACATCGGATTGGGGAAAACATATACCGAATTAACACATGTTAAATTGTCTTGGATAGAGTCTATCGCAGCTGCGGAACAACATGCCGTCCCAAACTCAACGATTATTGACTTTGACCAAATCCAATTCCCTATGCAGGTGGACACTGATTTCATGCAAGATCAATTGCATCTGTACCATAGTTTGAAACAAGGGAATACACAGCTCGTTGGAGATGTGCTGGAGCGAATCGGTAAAGACATGCTTGTAAACAATCAAGGAGGGCTTCACTATAAATATATTTATTTCAAGATCGTGGATCTTGCCATCAAAGTCATCAATGATTTGGAATTAATGAATCATGCACAATTCGAACGAAGAACATTCAATGATCAAATCGTTCGTGTGCTGAACGCCAATACATTCCATGAATGTGAACAAGCTGCACAAAAACTGCTGAATTTCATATGTATCGTCATTGCCCGGCTGCAACAGGATCGTGATACGGATTTGACCTCGAAAGTTCTCGCGTATGTGACGGACAACTTTCAGGATCAGGGGATGGGTCTTGAGAAACTGTCAGAGCGATTCGGTAATTCCAACTATTTTTGGAGTCGGTTTTTTAAGGAAAGACTTCAATTTCATTTCTCAGACTATTTATGGAAGCTTCGAATAGAAGAGGCCAAACGTCTGTTAAGAGAGGAAGATTACACAATTAAGGATGTTGTTTCAAGAATAGGTTATTTGGATCATGCCAGCTTCATGCGTAAATTCAAACAAGAAGAAGGCATTACACCGGGACAATACCGGAAACTGAACACAAACAAATCAAAAAATGCAAATAATATCGAGGAGTTGACAGATTCATGAACCATGGCAAAGTTGTCAAAATAACGGAGAATCCTCAATTGGCTGCAGATCATGTGATGAACCAATTCATCAACATATGTAGCAAAGACGTGAAAGGGGCCCATGATGCAGATTTTGTGATTGTCAATAAGAAAGCCTATGTTGTATTTGAAGCAAACGATGTTCAGCCAGGTGAACATCCCGCATGGCCATACATTTATGTGACCATGTCAATCGTGAATATTGAACATAGGCTTCTTGAGGATACAATCATGATCGCATCATCACAAATGCAATTCGAGAATGAAACCTTGCCTGAAGGGGCGTGTTTTGTTCCGAGGGTGATTCAGAAAGATGAGGTCACAATCCGCATTTTTTTTGCAAGCGAACAACCGGGTGTTCGGGAGTCGCAGACGTGGTACATTGATTTCAATACGACAACAAAAGAGTTGGACCGTCAAATTTATAGAGCGAAATTAAAGACTTCAGAAGGTTTGTTTGCTATGCAACCGGAAGTGTTGTACCGGGATGCGGCAAGAAAGGGATTTGCCAGAGCACAACATTCTCACGGCATGTATATTACAGACTCTTTCAAAAAATTCGATGAACGTATTTATGCTGTTTTGAACAATTTCCCGATCGGTCAGAATGCCTTGGCTGTGCTGAATGAGGAATTGGATACATTCGAAATCCTTGGTCATTATAATGAACCACTCGATGTGAAGTTGACCGAATCGGCAATCAATCGCTTGCCTGACGGCACATGGGTCGCTATCTCGCGTCGTGAGGACGGAGACAAAATCTATATGTTCAGCCACAGCCACGACGGGATCGATTGGTCCCCTCATCAGACATTATTCCCTGTAATGGATGGCAGCAACTCCAAGCCGACCTTCGACTTTCTGCAAGGGATGTATTATTTAGGTTGGCAGGGGGGCAAGAAGATCAACGACGTGTCTCGTTCTGTCTACCATCTTTGTGTTTCAACAGATGGTGTGACGTGGGCGGAGAAATATCGCTTTGAGTCGGAGCAGACGTTCCAATACCCTGTGTTTAAAGAATATGAAGGCAAAATTTATGTCGCTGTCACGCAAGGTCAGAAACAATACATTTGCTTCGGTTCGATGTCCGATTAGACGAATAGGGCATATCTTCATGAAGGCATCCACGGTGGTATTTCAATATACCGTGGATGCCTTTGTTCGTTACTCGTGAAAGTTATTCTTCGACTTCATGATCGATGAATAGAATGTTAAACCGGCTGTATTCAATGGAGAACCGAATATGTTTGCCGTCTTCTTCGCATATGCCGTCTGCATAGCAGAAACCACCCGGAAAATCACTGATGATCCTTCGGTATCCCCATGTATTCATGTCATCATCCGATAACCAGATCGCAAGTGGGGTCCGTCCCGGCAAACCATGACCCATCTTCTCATTCGGGGTATGAATCAAAGCAATTTTCCCCTCCGGCATGGCGATCAGCTTCGGTTTGTTGGACGGATTCGGAATATCGGTTCTTCGTGCTTCGCTCCAGGTGATTCCGCCATCTCGAGATTCGCTCCGCCACAAACAGCCGCTATCATGGACACGAAGAAGCATTACGATCGTCCCGTCAGAAAGTTCCGCAATTGTCGGTTCCGTCCATGACCAATCTGGCTCGTTGGCTCCTTTGATCGGGATTTGGGGTCCTTGAAGGGTGGAATATGTTTGTCCGTGATCTTGGCTGATCAATACGCCGTTGTCCACAGACGAAATTCGGGAGTCCCAAACTTTGAGACGGTTTTGCGCTAAGCGCTCATTTTCTTCTAGTGAAATTGGATAATGTTGATATGGGATCATAATATTACCGTTGTTCAGTCGGATCATTCCACGGGCAAAAGAATAGTTCGGCAAGCCCGGGAATATGCCGATGTTTTCCCACGTGTATCCGTTATCACGGCTTCTCATGGTGGTGCATTGCCAGTTGACAAAATTACCGTTATGGACTGTCAAGAAAGCGAAAAACACATCATCCAACAGCATCAGTTCCGTAGCATACACTGCTTGACCATCCTCCGGATAAATGGAGAACGGCTTGGACCACGTATCCCCATTGTCTTTGCTGTGGAACACAACGACACGGTTTTCGGGTGCCGGTTCGGTTACCCCCCCAACCTGACTGACACAAATCAACTCCCCATTCGGACAGCGCCTCAGTATCGGCTCGCAGCTCAAATGATCTCTATGAATTAACCGTATTCTGTTCATCGTTACAGCTCCTCTATTTGTCTAATGATCGTTTTGCATGAATTTTTTAGCATGTGAAGCTCACTTCCACAACAAAATAATTCCATCTGGTGGGCTTTGGCTTGCTGCAAGAAGGTGGTGTCTGAAGTAATGATTCCGCTCATTTTGTTGTAACGGCGCGTAGCTTGCGCTACTGTGGCAATTGCATTCATGATCGGGACGGGGTCGCCGATACAATCCATATCGCAGGCGAGGTCATTGGGTCCCACAATGATCCCGCTCACCCCCTCGACCTGAACAATCTCATGGATTGCTTCAAGTCCGGCCCTCGATTCAATTTGCGCGAAAATCAACGTTCGTTCGTTGGCTTGGCGCATATATTCCTGCAAGCCCGGGGGATCATACAAGGTATGCCCTCTGGTGGTCGAGATGCCTCGTTTACCGATAGGGGCATATTTGGCGTGCTGAACAACGGCAGCGATCTCCTCCTTGCTGTTCGTCATAGGCAAAAGCAATCCATCGGCGCCCATGTCCATCAGCCTTGTAATATCCTTGCGCTCACAATCCGCCAAGCGGACCACAACAGGGATCTTCGCCAATCGTGCGGTCATGATTAATCCCGACAAGGCCGAATCGTCAAATCCGCCATGCTCCGTATCAATGAGGAAAAAATCCAGACCACTGCTCTTGAAGAGAACGGCAACATTAGGGTGCGCAATTTCGCTGAGCATCGTGCCGACGTACGTTTGACTTGCATTCAAGATGGTTTCACCTCCTTTATCAATTCAATCAAACCGTCCAGTGCATCACGATCTGGACACAGCTGGAAAGCAATTTGCAGCCGATCGCAAACTTGAGAAATAAGCTCCCTATGATGCCTACTAACGCCGCCGATCACCAACAATTGCTCTCTTGCCGGAAGCTTATTCATGGCAGATAAGTAATTATGTGCCAGCAATTCCACAAAGTCAGGGGATGCGGATTGGGCGACGATCTCCCTCCCTCCCAGCAAACCAGAAACAGTGCACAACGTTTTCCCGTCAAAATAGGGACGACTCTCGAAATCACCGGCAACGAACAGATCAGAGACGACACACATTTGTGCCGCCGTTCCCAGGTTTAGAATGTATTGACGTTCGCAATCCGCCAAACTTCCGAGAATAGAAGCTTGTTGGTCCCCGATGGGACTGTAGACCGTCACATTGTTCCAATAGCCTATCGGTTGTACCTTGATCGTTGCTTGAGGTAATTGTAGGGTTGGATACATGTTGTATTGGGGTGTCCCATCTTCCTTGTTGTACATTCCGCAAGCGGCTGCATCAGAAATATGCGTAGCGTTCACACCCGTCAACCGATAGGCGATATAGGACCCCAATGTATAAAATTGTGTCGCTTGCGAGAATCGTTCGGGTTCCAGATGCTTCATGGCAAATAAACTGCAAATCGGTGAATTTGGCTTGACGATGGTTCCAGACTCCGGTGACAAACGTAACGGGAATTGATCCAGAAAACGACGTCCGTTCCAAGTCAATGTGCTTCGCTGGTCTTGCCATGAGATGTAAGGCACGAGGAGCTCACCGTCACTTGCGCTAAGCAAGTAACCATGCATTTGTGTGGAAATAAACATATGGTCTAGAGGTGTGGAATTTTGTATCACTTCCATCAAAAGTTGAATGATCTCCTCGGCGTTCACTTCAAACAAAGGCGGTTTGTTCGTCATTGGCATTGGAAAAGGTAGCGATGAAACTACAGATTTCACGCCGTTCGTAGGGTTAAAAATGGCCCATTTGATTGTGGTACTTCCCACATCAATCAGAAGGCACGTTGTCATTGGATTTTCCCCATCCTATTCGGCGGCACTTACGAGCGGGACTTGATCATTTGTGCGATCGCTTTCTCGGAAATTTCTCGGGCATCGGCAATATGCTGGGCGAACTGTGAAGCACTTTCCTGCGGGTCTACCATCAATGAGGCAAACAATCGCGTGTGCCGATCACGGAAAGTTTGTACAAACCACTTCTTATATTCCTCAGATTGTGTCATATTCAGATGAAAAATCGATTGCATGACGCCTGTGATGGTTTCCCATGCCTGAAGCAATGCTTTATTGTTACTGCAAACAATAACACTGCGATGGAACTCGGCATCCAATTCCAGAATTTCTGCCACATCTTGTCCGTCAACGTTGGTGATCAAATTCATCACTTGCATCATCGGCGAGAAATCTTTGTGCATCCGGGAGAAGAACTGCCTATTGGCTGTCATCTCAATATGTTCTCGCAAGTCATACAAGTTTTGGATATCTTCGGGTTCAATGGAACAAATCACTTTTGTCCCATTGGTTTGTGTGCGAATCAGCCCTTCTTTCTCTAACACGAGCAGGGCGTTACGTATGGCACTTCGGGTTGTTCCATAATGTTCAGAAAGAGCGACTTCCCGAACGGACGCACCATCCCCGAATGTTCTTAGAATAATATCGGTGCGAAACCGAAAAAGCACTTCTTTGGTTGTATTGCTTCGAGATAGAATGCCACTCATGGGAATTCCCTTCCGCTTTTTTTTCCTTATAGTAGCACACTCGAGAATATTGTCAACAAAATTTAAATATGTTGACATTTATTTTTTGGTTGAAAATTCAACATACATAGGTGGTTACGGAGATTCCGATTTGTGAGCATGTTGTTAGACCATTTTGAATTGTATGAACAAAAAAATCGCCGCGAGGCGATCTATTGTGTACATATCAGCATTTATAAGTTTTGAGGGGGAGAGACATCTTCCTCTTTTTTTGGAAAACGGTTCACACCTCCTTGTGAATGGATAAGATCGGCCGAACCTAGGTGCGGTGGAGGTGGTCTCGTTGCATGACCGCGCTCGATCGAATCTTAGCGACACCGTCGAAGTGTATGATCAAAAAATGAACATACGTGATAGGGATGCCGCGATGATTCGTGGCGTTGGTGGGACGTTTGATCAAAAAATGAACATACGCGTGTCGCAATCGATGCGTATGTTCAAAAAATGAACATGTATGCGTGGTGGTATGTGAGGATGCGGCGTGAGGCGTATGTGTATCGTCAAAAAAATGAATATGCGGTGGGCGATGATGTGTCGAGGTTGCTATAGGTGGCGGGTGAATGTTCAGAAAATGAACATGTGCGTGCCGCAGTCGGTGTGAATGTTCAAAAAATGAACATACGGGGAGTCGTGAGGAGTCACGGTTGAGCGGGGTAGTGGACGTATGTTCAAAAAATGAACATGCGTGCGAGGTGGGTGGTGAGGAAGCGACTCCCTCCACACATTCGCAATGTACATGTCCACAATGGCGCCGTTCTGTCCGATGACAGCGTATTGACCCGGCACGAAGCGGGCTGATAAGTTCGCGCGTTCGTATTGATGAGTGACATTCCGATAGATGAACCACCCCTGAACGGACGGAGATCGCCTCGCGGCGATCTATTTTGTACCCTTCACATCCACAGCAACCGAACGTGGTTCAATCACGAGTGAAAGAACTGCGGGCTGTTCCGCTTCGTCCATCCGGCATTCCCCGTTAAACATGCCGCCTTCGCACACGTAAAGCGAGTGAACCATAATCTTGCCTCGCACGCGGCCTTTGCCTGTGATCGATAATTTGCCATGCGCCAGCACGTTCCCTTCAATAGTGCCCGCGTTGATGACATTACGCGCTGACACGACGGTGCGAACGTGACCCGTCTCACCCACCGTAAGATCCCCCGCACAATCAATATC
>JBILCM010000129.1:0-4357 GCA_044353165.1 Paenibacillus sp. | reverse complement strand
CTTTCGTTGGGTCGAACGGAGTTCCCAAATCGGTACTTTTTCAGATCATCGCTGGTGAAGTTGCACCGGATGCCGGTGAATTCACATGGGGAATTACGACGAGCCAAGCGTATTTCCCCAAAGAAAATTCTAATTACTTTGATGGCATCGATGTCCCACTTGTCGATTGGTTACGTCAATATTCCAAGGATCAAGATGAGTCTTTCATTCGCGGATTTCTGGGGAGGATGTTGTTTTCCGGTGATGAAGCATTAAAGAAGGCGAGTGTGCTTTCCGGCGGAGAGAAAGTTCGCTGTATGCTTTCAAGAATGATGCTGGCAAGTGCGAATGTGCTTATTCTGGATGAGCCGACAAATCACTTGGACCTTGAATCGATCACAGCGCTGAATAACGGATTGGTTGATTTTGACGGCACAATTTTATTTACTTCGCATGATCATCAATTTGTGCATACCATCGCCAATCGGATCGTTGAAATTACACCAGCTGGCATTATCGATCGAACGATGACTTATGATGATTATTTGGAAAATGAAGATGTCCAAAGGCAACGATTGGCATTCGAGAATAAGAACAATTTGTGAAGCTTACCCTCGGCAAATTGACAAACACAGAGCGCGAATTTATAGTAAATATGGACTATCCAAAGAACTGCGAGTTCATATTATGCACAGTGGAAAACTGTGAATTTATACAGAAGCGGGGTTGATCTGAACTATGATGCAGTTGTTTAAAGGGAAACGCATTTTTCTTCTGTTCGCTGCCTTCGCGGTGTTGCTCTCTGGCTGCTCTCTAGAGGCTTCTCCGCTAAATCCAAAAGGGTTGCAAGGAAAAGAACAGCTAGATCTCATGATTTTGTCGCTCGTGATCATGACTTTGGTCGTTATTGTTGTGTACGTTATTGCGGTATATGTCCTTGTTAAATATCGCGCTCGTAAAGGTGACAATAGCATTCCTAAACAAGTGGAGGGGAATCACAAGCTAGAAATTACGTGGACTGTTATTCCGCTCATTTTATTGACCATTCTTGCAGTGCCTACCATTGGATACTCATTCAAACATGATCAGAATTTATCGAATGATCCCGATGCCGTGAAGGTCAAAGTGACGGCGCATCAATTCTGGTGGGAGTTTTCTTATCCGGAACTTGGCATTGAAACATCGCAAGATCTTGTTATGCCTGTAGGGAAAGATATCTCGTTCGAAATGACGTCGGTGGACGTGATGCACTCATTCTGGATTCCTGCGATTGGCGGCAAGAAGGATACGAACCCAGGACTTATTAGCTACTTCCATCTTCGACCTCTCGAAGTGGGTGTGTTCAAAGGAAAGTGTGCGGAACTTTGTGGACCTTCACATGCTTTGATGGATTTTAAAGCTGTCGTTCTCTCACAAGAGGACTTTGATGCATGGGTTGCTGACATGAAGGAACCTACGAGTATTTCCGGAGATGTTGCAACCGGTGAAGCCATATTTAAAGCGAACTGTATTCAATGCCATGCGATTCAACCTGAAGCCAGAAGTCCCGTAGCGCCTCACCTGAACGGGTTTGCTGATCGGGAGCGCGTGGGTGGGATCCTTGAGATGACTGAAGATAACATTAAGGATTGGATACGTGATCCACAGGCCATTAAACCAGGATCACTTATGCCCGGGTTTGGTCCAGGCACATCATTAGAACTTTCTGAAGAAGAACTGAATCAACTAACAAAATATTTGCTCCAATTGAAATAAGAACGAAAATGAAGAAAAGGAGGTTTGACCGATGGCTAACGCAGCTTCAGCACACGCCCACGACGGGCATCATGTGAAGCGATACGGTGGTTTGATGGATTGGCTCACCACGGTCGACCACAAGAAAATCGGAATTCTTTATTTATTGGCCGGCGCCTTCTTCTTTATCGTCGGCGGTATCGAAGCCATGTTGATTCGACTGCAGCTAATGGCACCGGGACTCGATATAGTCAGCGCACAACATTACAACGAGATTATTACAATGCATGGCACGACTATGATTTTCTTGGCAGCGATGCCTATACTCTTTGGGTTTATCAATGCGGTACTCCCATTACAGATTGGCGCCCGAGATGTTGCTTTCCCGTTCGTGAACGCACTTGGCTTCTGGTTATTCGTATTCGGCGGCATTTTGCTGAACATCAGCTGGTTCGTTGGTGAAGTGCCAGATGCGGGATGGACAGCTTATGTTCCACTTTCAGGCGAACAATTCAGTGTCCATCGCGGTGTTGACTTCTTTCTCATGGGCCTGCAGATTGCAGGGTTTGGAACATTGATCGGTGCCATTAATTTCTTGGTAACCATTATTAACATGCGCGCTCCAGGCATGAGCTTTATGCGTATGCCCATGTTTACTTGGACTGCTTTCATTGCATCAGCGTTAATTTTGTTTGCTTTCCCCGCCTTCACCATTGGATTGGTTTTGTTGACCTTCGATCGATTATTTAGCGGTAACATTTTTGATCCCAACATGGGTGGGAACATTGTATTGTGGCAACATATCTTTTGGATCTTCGGACATCCTGAAGTGTATATTCTCATTCTCCCTGCATTTGGAATCATTTCTGAAGTCATTCCAACATTCGCTAAAAAACGATTGTTTGGTTATAGTACGATGGTATTCGCGATCATTTTAATCGGATTCTTAGGTTTCATGGTGTGGGTTCACCACATGTTTACAACAGGACTAGGACCTGTGGCGAATGCGTTATTCGCTGTGGCCACGATGCTAATCGCTATTCCTACCGGCATTAAAATATTTAACTGGCTGTTCACCATGTGGGGAGGTCAGATTCGCTTTAATACTGCAAATCTATTTGCGATAGGATTTGTTCCCACATTCGTGATGGGTGGAGTTACAGGCGTGATGTTGGCTGTACCTCCAGCGGACTTCCAGTTCCATGATAGTTATTTTGTTGTTGCTCACTTTCATTATGTTATTGTAGGGGGCATTGTACTCGGAATTTTCTCTGGATTATTCTACTGGTTCCCCAAGATGTTCGGCCGCAGTTTGGATGAAACGTTAGGCAAGTGGATTTTTTGGCTCTTCTTAATTGGCTTTCACTTGACCTTCTTCATTCAACATTTCTTGGGCATTCTAGGTATGCCGCGTCGCGTGTATACGTATCTTGATGAGTCACAGAATCCAGGATGGGGTTGGATGAACGCACTTTCCACTTCAGGTGCATTCTTAATGTCTATTGCGACGATACTGCTTGTTGTTAACATTGTGATCACAATGAAGAAACCTAAAACTGCACCAGCAGATCCGTGGGATGGATTGGGTCGGACATTGGAGTGGACCATTGCATCGCCAGCACCTGAATATAACTTTGCGCAAACGCCAATTATTCGTGGTATCGATGCGTGGTGGAAAGAGAAGATGGATGGAAAGACAGCCATGACACCTGCTGAACCGTTAGGTCCAATTCATATGCCGTCACCTTCCATTCTGCCGATAATTATGTCCTTCGGATTGTTCGTTGCGGCTGTTGGATTTATGTACAACGATGTTCTTAACGGTTTTTATGTAGCCATTGGTGGTTTGGTAATTACTTTGTTCTGTATGTTTTTACGATCTGTGTATGATGATCATGGATTTCACATTGATCCAACCGAAGAAGAGGGGGTGCAATCATGAGTAGTATAACTCACTCAGATCCGCATGCTCACCACGGACATGGCGTAGGCGATGAATTACCACATGAACCAGAACGAGCTACGTTAGAAGGTCGGAATAAAATACTCGGGTTTTGGTTATTTCTTGGCGGTGAGTGCGTACTTTTTGGGACGTTGTTTGCTGTATATCTAACCTTACGTAACAGTACTTTAGGAGGACCTTCAGGCGTTGAATTGTTTGACTTGGTGTTGGTTGCTTGGGCTACATTCCTATTGCTGACAAGTTCATTAACGAGTGTGTTTGCGATACAAGCGTTGCACATGAAGAATGTAAAGCAAATCATGTTGTGGCTTGGTGTCACTGTCATCCTTGGCGCAGGTTTTTTGGGGTTAGAAATTTATGAGTTTTATCATTATATTCATGAAGGACATTCGTTCAGCTCAAGTGCATTCGGCACGTCATTCTATTCGCTTGTAGGTTTTCACGGCGCACACGTTGCCTTCGGAATTTTGTGGATTAGCTTGTTAATCGTTCAGTTATGGAAGAAAGGACTTACCGTTGTCACTGCACCCAAAATATATGTCTCTGCGCTTTACTGGCACTTTATCGACGTTGTATGGGTGTTTATCTTCACACTCGTATATCTTATGGGAAGAATGGGGTGATCCGCGATGGCAGGAACGGAACACACAGTTGAGCATGCATCAACTTCTGAATTAACAG
>JBILCM010000057.1:0-14742 GCA_044353165.1 Paenibacillus sp. | reverse complement strand
CGAAATCCATGTCGTGTTCTACGACAACAATCGTACGGTTTTCGCGGATTTGAAGCAAGAGTTGACCTGTTTTTTCCGTTTCTTCATCCGTCATTCCCGCTACAGGCTCATCCAACAAGAGCACTTGCGGTTCTTGCAGGAGAATCATCCCGATCTCAAGCCATTGTTTTTCCCCGTGAGAGAGCGCACCCGCTCGAACTTGATCTTTGCCTGATAGACCCATCAAGACCATCATATCTTGAATTTTTTCGCGATCTTGCGTAGTCAACTTCGAGAACAAGACGGAGAAAACATTCCGGCTTTGGTGAAGCGCGATTTCCATGTTATGGGCAACACTGTGTGCGGCAAAAATCGAAGGCGCTTGAAACTTGCGACCGATCCCACTGGCCGCGATGGTGTGCTCTTTCATACGCGTTAAGTCCAACAGGCTTGGATTTTGAAAAAATTGAACAACCCCGGACTTCGGCTTGACTTTGCCACAGATCACATCCAGTAACGTCGTTTTACCTGCACCGTTGGGCCCGATTAAAAAACGCAGTTCACCTTTCTCCAAACGCAAGTTCATGTCGCGTAGCGCCAAAAATCCATCGAAGCTAACGGTCACCTTCTCGCATGACAGCAGTGCTGTGTTCTGATGTTCCAAACGGCTTCACCTTCCTTTGTATGAATTTGGTGATCGATGTGAATGCACCCGCCGCACCTTTGGGCAAGAAAACGACGACAACTATAAACAGTGCACCTAAGATGATAAGCCATATATCTGGGTATGCTTCGCTAATTAAACTTTTGGAATAATTGAGTCCAATCGCGCCAATTACCGCGCCAATTAATGTGCCTCGACCACCAGCCGCAACCCACAACACCATCTCGATCGAAGGCACGATGCCCATCATGGAAGGTGAAATAATTCCGACATGAAAGACGAACATCATGCCTGCGATCGCTGCCAACGCCGCCGATATAGCAAAAGCGAATGTTTGGTACATGGCAGGATTGTATCCGAAAAACCGGACTCGGTTCTCACCGTCACGAATCGCTTCCAACACACGAGCCAATCGAGTGGAAATCAACCAACGGCAAAATAGAAAGGCCAGAATCAGGACGCCTAACGTAATATAATAGAGCGCCATCTTCACATCCGGATCCGAGATGGAGAATCCGAGCACCGTCTTGTAACCTGTAATCCCGTTCGTCCCGCCCGTTATGCCCTGTTGTCCGATAAACAATGTCACAAAAATAATGACAAGCGCCTGTGTCAGAATGGAAAAATACACGCCTCGAACCCGATTGCGGAACGTAAACCAACCAAGCAGTATAGCCAATAGAACGGGAACGAGAATCCCCAGAGCAATCGCAACAAAAAAGTTTCCAAACGGCAGCCAGAAAGTAGGAAGTTCAGTCAAACCGCTCCATTGCATAAAATCGGGCAATTTCCCCCCGCTTGCTTCCAACTTCAGATGCATCGCCATGCCATAGGCGCCCAATCCAAAAAATACGCCTTGCCCAAGACTCAATACCCCCGTATACCCCCAAAGCAAATCCAATCCGAGCGCCAATATGGCAAAAGCCAAACATTTGGCAAGCAAGTTCAGTCGAAAGTCAGATAAAAACATCGGTGCGATCAACAACAAGATCACAACAACGGCATATATCGCAAGAACGCCCATCGAAGGAGGCGCGGCACGTCTTAAGAACATGTGGTTTTTCCTCCTCTATCCATCCAACGCACGTGATTTCATCGCTACGAGTCCCCGCGGCCGCCATTGTAGAAAAGCGACAACAAGTAGAAAGACGAGCACTTTGGCAATCGATGCTGTGGTCCATGATTCAAAAAACGTGTTCGTAATCCCAATCCCTGTTGCACCTGCGAATGTACCAATGAGCTTGCCAACCCCACCCAGCACGACAACCATGAAAGCATCTACAATATAATAAGTACCAAGCGATGGACCGATCGGACCCAACAGCGTCAACGCGCATCCTGCAATGCCTGCGATACCGGAGCCAATCGCGAACGATACTGTGTCCACCCGTCGGGTTGAAACCCCAAGACATGAGGCCATGTCCCGATTCTGCATGACCGCACGCATGTTGCGTCCGGCCCGAGTGCGGTAAATATAAATAAACATAGCCAGCAACACAAAAATGACAAGCGCGATAATAAACAATCTCTTATAGGGCAACAACAATCCTTCAGCGATCGTGAGTCCGCCATTGAGCCAAGAGGGACTGGTGACTGCGACATTCGGAGCACCAAAAATACTGCGCGCCGCCTGCTGTAGAATCATGCCCACACCCCACGTGGCAAGCAAACTATCCAGAGGCCGACCGTACAAAAACCGAATCAATCCGACTTCCATCAGCAAACCGACAAGAGCTGCAGCCATGAATGAAACAGGCAATGCCAATATAAAGTACAGATCGAACTGTTCAGCGGGCAAATAATCTAGAAAAAGGTTTTGAATCACATATGCCGAATAAGCGCCAATCATGATTAATTCGCCATGCGCCATGTTGATCACATTCATTAAACCGAACGTAATCGCCAGACCTAAAGCGACTAGCAACAGGATTGAACTCACACTGATGCCATTGAAAAATTGGAGAAACACGACCTCCATCCCATCACTCTCCCTTCTTGTGCAAGAAAGACAAGAGGAAGCGAACGGTCATCACACCGCGCTTCCCCGCCTCCCTTTCTGCAAACGACACTCTACACATAAGTCAATCGATTAGTTGCTTAAACCTTCAGCCCATGAATAACCTTTGAGGTATGGATCTGGTTTTACTGGCTCTGGTGTGCTCCACAATTCCTTAAACATACCGTCTGCTTGCACTTCGCCGATGAGAACTTTCTTGTAAATATGTTGAGTTTCTCCATCAACAGTGACCAAACCTTCTGGTGCTTGGAACGTCAATCCTTTGGCCGCTTCTTTTACCTTATCTACGTCTGTGCTTCCAGCTTTCTCCACTGCAGCAGCCCATAAGTAAACGGCGATATAGCCTGCTTCGATAGGATCGCCTGTTACACGATCTTCGCCGTATTTGGCTTTGTAAGCTTTCACGAATGCTTCATTCTCAGGCGTTGCTGTCGTTTGGTAATAGTTCCATGCTGCAAGGTGTCCCGTCAAGATATCTGCACCAATGCCGCGAACTTCTTCTTCTGCGATCGATACGGACAATGTTGTCAGATCTTGCGCACTGATTCCAGCATCTTTCAATTGCTTGAAGAATGCCACGTTGCTATCGC
Source organism: Paenibacillus sp. (assembly GCA_044353165.1). Lineage (GTDB taxonomy): Bacteria > Bacillota > Bacilli > Paenibacillales > YIM-B00363 > JBILCM01. The sequence continues at coordinate 11,492 of JBILCM010000057.1, read as the reverse complement.
CATTCAATGTGTTATATACAATATCAGGTTTCGCTGCTTGAATCTTGCTGATGATTGTTGCATAGTCTGTGTGGCCGAGAGGTGTATACTCTTCGCCTACCAACTTTCCGCCTTCAGCTTCCAGTTGTTTCTTAATAATCAAGTTGGCTGTTCTTGGGAACACGTAGTCCGAACCAAGCAAGAAGAATGATTTGCCACGGTTTTCCAAGAGCCAAGTGACAGAAGGTACAATTTGTTGGTTCGTTGTCGCGCCAGTATACATGATGTTAGGAGATGATTCCAAACCTTCGTACTGAACGGGATACCATAACAAACCGTTCAATTCTTCAAATACAGGCAACATCGCTTTACGGCTTGCTGAAGTCCATCCGCCGAACACCGTAGCGACTTGGTCGCTCGATATCAACTTCCGCGCTTTCTCTGCGAATGTTGGCCAATCGGATGCGCCATCTTCAATGATCGGCTCGATTTGTTTACCGAGCACGCCACCCTTCGCATTGATCTCTTCGATCGCGAGCAACTCTGCATCTTTAACGGAAACTTCGCTGATGGCCATCGTACCGCTTAAGCTGTGTAATATCCCGACTTTAATCGTTTCTGCCACAGCCGCTTCTTCGGGCGGTGTTGTCTCCTCTTCCACTGCCTCTTCAGCCGAAGAACAAGCCGATAAAGCCAAAGTCAAGATTAACAACAATGAAACCAAAACCAACAAACTTTTCTTCACTCATACCACTCCTCGATTAATTTTCCGAACGTTTTTTAATAATTTATCTTTATCGTTCGTTATTCGAATTATAGGGGCAACGTTTCTTTGTGTCAATATATTTCACATATATTTCTAAAAATTAAATAATATATTACATATATATAACATTATATGATCGTTAGTAGCCGTATTTTAGATTTTTGAGCCGAATATTCTAATATGGTGTTATGTTTTTTATCATTTTAAAACAAAAAAGTGCTTCACCCCTTTCCGGCATGAAACACTGCTTTCGATTCTACTTATTTTCTTCCGTTTAATCTTTGTCAATCAAATCCCGATCCAGATACTCTTCAATCACATTCGTCACATGAAAAACCGTATGCCCTAGATCTCCGATATTTTCTACGCTGTGCTCACAGTGCGGAGCATAATTGATGTCTTCATCATAATCAACCAGCTTCGATTGAATTTCTTGTTCCGTAAGACCGTCTTCCCTCTGCCTTTGGACAATTGTGTTCCGGTCTGCATAAACAAAGATCCGTATCACTCTTTCGCCGTACAGTTTTCGAATCAATTCTGTGCCATGCCGATTCAGAATGAGATAAATACTTCCCTCCGCAACACCCGTTTCAATATCTTTCCCTTTGATCCCGTAGAGGTAACCGCCAATGTTCAGTTGCTCGATAAATTCACCGTTCTCCACTGCCTTATGAAAATCCGTTTCTGTTACAAAATGGTAGTCTTGTCCATCTTCCTCGATCGGTCTTTTCGTTCTGGTCGTATATGAGATCACTTTCTTCAAACCTAAGGTCAACCCTACCGCATCGGCAGTCGTCTTTCGACCGGAACCGTCCGGACCCGTAAATATAAAGATAAACTCATTCGCATGGGTGACCATAGACGCCGCCTCCACCTTTTGTTTAATATGTTGGTACTATGATATACCGTGAAGGTAAATAATTCAAAACATTTTTACAAAAAAATGGTGCGATTTAGTAACGCCTTTGATAAGATAAATTATATTTGTATTCCGCTTTCTGCTCTTACGAAGGAGGTGTCAAGCGGAATGCTCGACCGTACGGATGATCAGGTTCACAGGGAAGATATCGATTCAGAACAGATGCTTCACATCATATTTGATTATGCCGCGAAAATCGCTAATGAAAGATCACTGCAGAAAGTTTTGTTGTTGATGGCAAATATGGGCCGTGAAATGATTGTTGCCGATCGGTGTTCGGTATGGCTGATTGATGAGCGAACGGATGAATTGTTCACAACCGTCGCCCACGGTGTAGATGAGATCCGAATTCCAAGACATTCGGGTCTGGTTGGATTGTCTATTTCTTCTGGTGAACCCATTTTTATCGATGATGCTTATTCAAATAGCTTATTCCACCATGAGTTGCGCAGCGGGGCTCTTGCCGTGGACAAGCAAACGGGGTATCACACGAAAGCCTTGCTTGTCGTACCGTTCCGTAACAATGAAGGTCGGACGATTGGCGCCTATCAAGCCATTAACAAGATGACACAGAATGAAGTGTTTTCGAACCGAGACTTGGAATATTTGTCTCTTGCCGCTTCTTATGCGGGAAAATCGATTGAATCTGTCATGCTGCAGAATGAAATTGAGGAGACACAGAAAGAAATTATTTTTACGATGGGAGAAATTGGAGAAAGCCGGTCCAAAGAAACTGGAAATCATGTGAAGCGAGTGGCGGAGTACTCCTACATCATCGCTCTTGGTTTAGGATTGACGCAAATCGAAGCAGAACTATTGAAGATCGTCTCCCCGATGCATGATATCGGTAAAGTGGCGATCCCCGATGAAGTGTTAAAGAAACCAGGTAAATTGACCGATGATGAACACGACTTAATGAAGACGCATACCATAGTCGGGTACAATTTACTTAAAAATTCGAAGCGTCGTCTATTACAGACAGCAGCCACCGTCGCTTCCCAACATCATGAGAAATGGAACGGCCAAGGGTACCCCTACGGTCTTAAGGGTGAGCAAATCCATATTTTCGGCAGAATTACAGCTGTTGCAGACGTGTTTGACGCATTGGCGAGCGACCGTGTATATAAGAAAGCGTGGCCCATGGATCGGATTGTGCAATTGTTTCAAGAAGAGCGCGGCGGTCACTTCGATCCTTCCGTTGTGGATGTGTTCTTCCAACAATTGCCCGTTCTTCTGAGCGTCCGAGACCAATATAGAGACCTTGTTGCTGATCCGGTTATGTAACGCTCTCGCGGTCCATCTTACAAAAACGCCAAGTTTTTTATCTTGCCATAGGGTCACTCGCTTGTGTCGGTAACACTGCGCCGGAATCTGTGACCATTGCTCCTACAGAAATGGATGACAAGTGTTGAAATAAGCGTTGTGATTGCTTTGCAGCCATCTGTTGCGGTTGTGGCGTAACAACCGCATAAGGCTTAAAGTTCAATGCGCAGGCACCGCTCTTCTCACACATCGCGTCCAATATGCCCGACTCATACGTAAGCGGATTCGTTGATTTCGTGAATATAAAATTTCCTAAGCTATAGGCAATCCAACGGTCTTTGTAATATTCAAATCCTTGCAGAATATGAGGATGGGTTCCGATGACCAGATCTGCACCTGCATCAATGAAGCGCCGACCCAGTTCACCTTGCTTGATCGGGTCATGCGCTGTCGCACGCTCTTCTCCCCAATGTACCAGTACAATGACAACATCCGCATTGCGACTTGCCGTCTCGATCGCTTGAATCGGTCGGCGGTAATCATAGGTTTCAGCCAAGCCAATCTTCTCAGGGCCTGCTTTCCAATTGCCATTGGGAATTACCCGGGAAAACCCCAAGAAAGCCATCCGAATATCATTCTTCTGAACAAAGACCGCCTTATACGCCCCATCCGCATTTTCTCCAGCACCCACATGAAGAATACTGTTCGCCAACAGATGGTTCATCGTATCTCTTAATCCATCCGCCCCGAAATCCATCGTATGGTTATTCGCTAAGTTCACGAGATCAAATCCCGCTTCAGCGAAGGCAGGTATTGTTGCCGGATCGCTGCGAAACTCATAGGGTTTCAAGCCAGGCTTAGGCTTCGGATCCGTAACCGCAGTCTCTAAATTGCCTACTGTCACATCTGCACGGTGCAGATCAGCACGAGCATGCACGTAGGGGTATGCAAAACCTTGGTCTGCCATAAGTGTTCCAACGTATTCCCCCAACAAAATATCTCCTACGAAACTCAATTGCACAGACTTCTTGGCAGATGCTGACGGAGCACTGAGCACTGTATTTTTTGTTTCTTGTTTCGTTTCTTGAACAAGGGGGGAAGAGACTATACGTTCTTCCGTGTGTTCTAACGTCGACCATTGCCATAGGCCGAAGCCTCCTGCTAGAAAGAGGAATATGAAAGTCCAGGCCACAAACCTTTGGTGTCTTCTGCGCTGGCGAAGACGCTGATGCAATTGAGTTCTACTTTCCCGCATGTCCGTTCTCCTTACATCATCGATCGCTTTATTCTAACACAAAAGAGCACCCCTGAAGAGGTGCTCTTTCTAATCGTTTATTTGCGTTCTATTGATTAAAAACGTTCGGGTTAGCAGCTTGATTGTTCATCTGTTGGAACGTGTGCAAATATGTTTTGGCTGTGTGATTGTCAAGTGAAGGCACTTGATATGTTCCTTGTTGATTCATGAACAAGAACGTCTCATATGCTTGGTTGAAGCATGTGATCGCGCCGTTAAGAAACATCTGACGCAGATTGGGATCAGATACTTCCAAACCTCGCTGGATATGGCTTGACGCGGATGCTTTGTGCCAATTCAGCAACGCTTTTTGAATCATCACATCATTGAATTTACCTGTGCGTTGTGGTGCATAAGGTTGCGGGTTGCGCAAACCATATTTGATGTTTTCAATGCTGGGCTCTGGCTGTTGAGTCGGTGAGATCATGCCTTGACGCGCGCTTGCATCATGGGTATAAGCAACCAATACATCATAGGCTTGCATTGCAGCATCGAGTTGTCGACGAATCATCGAACGCAACTGATCATCTTGCGCTTCCTGCTCGTAGAGCGCGAGGTGGTTGATGAGATTCGTCTTTTCTGTTAAAATTTCGGAAGCTTCCAATACTTCATGTGCACCAAATTTCATGGTAGACCTCATCTCCTTCGAAGGTTGAATGTTTGGCTTCAAGCGCCATACTTTACTTTGGCCATCGTCTGGCAGATTTATACATTGATAATGGAAAAATGAGAAGGTGAACCCGTGGAACGGTGGAGACTGAATTTAGCAGTACTTTGGATCGGCCAATTTCTCACCTTGTCAGGGATGACCATGATCATTCCCTTCTTATCACTGTACCTTAAAGACGAACTAGGAATTCAGGACCCCCATGCTTTGGCTTGGTGGGCGAGCGTGATCTATGCAGGCACGTTTCTTACCGGCTTCATCGTTCAACCCATCTGGGGCAACTTGGCCGATCGTTATGGTCGAAAAATCATGTTAATTCGTTCCGGTCTTGGGATTGCTATCATCCTGTTTTTGATGGGTATCGTGACAGATGCTTGGCAATTATTAATATTACGCATTCTCAATGGCGTTGTCGGTGGATTTATCCCCGCTTCTACTGCACTGATGTCCGCATCCACGCCAAGAGAGCGCATGGGATTTGCGATGGGTACATTGCAATCCGGCGGGATGGCAGGGGCCATTCTTGGACCCTTCATGGGAGGGTTACTTGCAGAGTGGATCGGTTATCGACCGATTTTTTTTATTACGGGCGGACTGATGTTACTGGCCAGTGTGCTCGTATGGTGGATCGTACACGAATCTTTCGACCGCAATGTTGGAAAAAAGAACACCAACATTTCACTCGCTCAAAGTTTTCGACAATTAATGCAAATTAAACAAATTCCTGCGCTTTATGGTGTCTCGGCAGGCATTCAGATTGCGTTCAACAGCTCGCTCGTGCTGATTCCACTCTTCGTAAGCGAGCTGCACGGTGCTGTATTACTCGCGTTTTTCGCAGGGTTGGTCGGCTCGGTCACAGGGTTTTCGAACATGGTCTCTTCACCGCTCCTGGGCAAGTGGTCTGACCGACACGGGCATGTGAAAGTGCTTATCATCTGTTTGTTGGGTGCCGCACTCTCATTCATTCCGCAATTTTTCGTGGACAACGTTTGGCAACTGTTGATTTGTCGATTTATTTTAGGGTGGTTTATGGGCGGTCTAGCGCCTACGGTGAATGCACTGCTAAGGAATTACACGCCTAATGGCATGGAAAGCCGAGCGTTCGGGTTCAATAGCAGCGCATTCAGTCTAGGGAACATGATTGGTCCTCTCTCAGGCGGCGCATTGGCTGGAGTCATTGGAATTCGAGGAATTTTCTTGTTTGCAAGCGTATTGCTACTCATCAACGCCTTGTGGGCATGGTTATCGCTCACCGAATCCGGGCAATCGCGAGTCCGTCGTAAGCGGGAAGAATGACGCTTAGCAATCGCGAATCCGATGCAATGCGTTCATTGAACGCCCGCATCGCTGCTACGGATGGCGAAGTTACCTCTTCTTGCATAATTCGACCATTCATCAACGTGTTATCCCCCACGATAATTGCCCCGGGGTTGCCAAGGCGGATGGCCCAATCCAAATATTGCGGATAATTTCCCTTATCGGCATCAATAAAGAAAAAATCAAACGTTCTTCCTTCATTCGCAAGAGACTCCAAGTGTTGCAGAGCTTCGCCTACACGGTATTGTACCATTCCCCCGAATCCTGCCATCTCGAGGTTTTGGTTCGCCAATGCAGCATAATCTGAATGAAGCTCCAACGAAACGAGCTTTCCATCTATTGGAAGTCCGCGGGCAAGGCAAATACCACTGTATCCTCCAAGTGCACCAATCTCTAGCACCTGTTTCGCTCCTGATGTGGCTACCAAGAGAGTCAACAACCTTGCATAACCTGGTTTTACTGAAATTTCAGGCATACCATGCTCGCGTATGGATTGCAGGACGTGATCAAGAACGGGATCAGGGTGAGCAACATATAACTGTTCGGTGTATTTTTGGGCATCCATAAGTTAATGATCGCCGTGATTGCCTTTGGAAGGGTTGGTAATGATGAATCCTTCCTGTGGTATGTAAAGATAGTCAATCTTAATGCCGTCCAAATATTCATTGTCTTTCTCCAAGATGACATCGATTCCTTTATCCGTGACAACAACGACATCGTTCTCCGTAGGTTGGTCAAGCGATAAACCATAGTGCGCATGATCTCCATGGGCATGAGATACATAAACACGCAATTTTAGAGTCTTGTCTTCTTCTTGTTCCATTTCTTGCATAATCATTTTGGCTGCGTTACGGGTAATTTTGCATTGCATCGCACGTCGTCTCCTTATACATTGGGTTTGTTTTTGAGTTCTGGGAATTTGCGTTCAATTCGATGAATGAACCAATTCGCTAGAATAACCGTGATCGCAATATCGTCGAAGGGCAAATAGGGCATTACATCTGGTATCACCCAATAGATTGCGATCGGAATGAGCAGCAACAATTTCTCGTGCAACGGAATGATCGGTGATTTCAAGTAAAGCCATGTTCTTGTGACTAGCCTTGCCCAGGTTGTCAACTTAAACCACTTCTTCAAGGATCAACCGCCTCTCAAAGCACAGAATCGAAATGAAAGCTTGACTTCATTTTACCAGTTCGCACTCAAGGTTGCCAATAAGGCGGTATGAATAATCTCTTGATTGTGCTTGATCATCTGTGGGAGTTGTTGCATGGGTAACGGATTGACTCCCTTGCCCGCTTCAATGGTAAAACCAGGTCTGCGCCAATCCTGAATAAACCAGTCTTTGAATCCCGCGTCGCTGTCCGACAATTTTACGGCTTCATATCCGCTGGCTTTCGCCAACGACATCGCCAATCGTTCTGCCCTTGGAGGTTCATAATCTCGATAATTCCAATAAATTTCTTCACCCTGAGTGTGGAATGCGAACACCATGCGAAAATCATGCGCATTCGTGAATGCGGCGACTGCTGCTGCCTCAGGTTCAGACAGTGGGTATGCACCCGGGTAATCCCGAGGTCCTGGTGTTTCGACACATCGCCTGTCCCTCTCGATTTCCCAATGCGCGGGAAACTGATCATTCAAATCAACCCCACGAATGTTCGCTTTCCACAGACGAAAATCAGCAGAGCCGCCATTGGCTTGAAGTACACTCGAATGGTAATCACCCGCGGCTTGCATCCCTCGTTGCACCAATTCAACACCATCTGGATTGACCATCGGCATAAACCAGAAACTCACGCGTTCGAATAATTGCACAGCATCCCATCCGCCAATCTTCCCCCCATGATTTAGCGATTCCAACATATTCTCTACAATGCGCATCAATAATGGCGATGTAATCCATTCATTCGCATGCATCGCTGCATTCGCGAATAATGACTTCGGTCCTTGTCCCCATCGCAACACGTATAAATTTTTTCCCATCACACTCTTTCCCACAACATCCGCGGTCAGTTGAGGATGTCCAGCACAGAGTCGTCGGATGTCCATCGTCAATTCATCATACCCATACATCATGGATTTGCCGCCTTTCATTCTATTTACCAAACTACGGAATGCACCTCAAGCGGGGTATTTAACCAATCATGCGCAATTTTATGGAATGTAATAGGATCTCCGCTACAGTAAAACCGATGTGACGGCCTTGTCCAGCGGGAAGCTCGTTGGTGGCTCTGATCCAAGATCAGACGAATGTCTTGAACGGTTTGGTCCGCGGATGAAATCAAGGTTACATGCGGACCCATACAATCCTGGATGATCGAATGCAAGAATGGGTAATGGGTACATCCAAGAATTAATGTATCGATCTGCTGACGTTTCATCCATGCTAACTCTTGATGGACGAGTTCCTTTACAATGTCGCCTTGAAACAACCCTTTTTCAACCAAAAGTACGAATGTTGGACAAGCTAAGCTGACAAGATGTGCTTTGGGATGAATACGGTGAATGGCAGCATCGTATGCTTGGCTGCGAATCGTTCCTTCTGTACCAATCACGCCAATTTTACCGAGGGATGTCGCTCGGACCGCCGCTTGAGCGCTCGGTGCAATGACGCCAATCACGGGGATTTGCAGTTTTGAACGGATATGTTCATAAGTGTAAGCCGTTGCCGTATTGCATGCAATGACAACCAACTTGGGTTGAAACTCTAATAAAAATTGAACGATCTGTTCCGTAAATCGGGTGACTTCTTGAGGTGAACGGGGTCCATAAGGTGCCCGTTGGGTATCGCCAAAATAGATCATTTCTTCATGCGGTAGTTGTTTCATCATTTCCTTCACTACGGTTAATCCGCCGACGCCTGAATCCATCATCGCGATCGCTTGCTGATTAGACACTCGCACACCGCTTCCTTTGATCTGATATCGGTTATCCTCCTTAACTAATGCAACATATGTGATGAATCCGACATTGGTCACTGGGAACTGTCCATAATAAAAACTCCTGCGCAATGCGCAGGAGCGAATGAAGGCGATGATTATACAAATTTCGGCAGCCAAGACCCATGTGCTTCGATGAGATCGTCACACAAGCTGACGATGTCATCAAGTGAAAGTTCAGCTGCCGTGTGCGGATCAAGGAACGCAGCATGATAAATATGCTCTTTCTTTCCCGTCATGGCCGCTTCGATCGTCAGCAGTTGTGTGTTGATGTTGGTGCGATTCAAAGCAGCAAGCTGTGGTGGCAGTTGACCCACATAACAAGGGGTCACACCGCTCGCGTCCACAAGACAAGGCACCTCAACGCACGCTTCTTTGGGTAGATTCGGAATTAAGCCCGTATTCATCACATTGCCGCCAATCTTGAATGGCTTGTTCGTCTCCATTGCATCGAAGATAAATGAAGCATACTCATGAGAACGTTCATGCTTCAGCTGTGTGTCATTCACCAACTCGTCTCTCATGGTTTGCCATTTGTTGATTTGATTAATACAGCGTCTTGGATACTCATCAAGCGGAATATTCAGTTTTTCAATGAGTTCTGGATAATTCCGTTTAATAAAATACGGATGATATTCGGCGTTATGTTCTGATGACTCGGTCACATAATAACCGAATTTAAGCATGAGTTCAAAGCGTACCATGTCATTGTGTTTCTCTTGTTGTTTTAGTATGGCTCTACGCTTGATTTCAGGGTACAGATCAACACCGTCTTTGGTGACTTCAAGCAGCCATGCCATATGGTTGATGCCTGCAATTTTGGCTTGAACGCCCGTCGTATCGATATCAAGACTGTGGAACAGATGCGGGACGCAAACTTGGACACTGTGACATAGACCAACCGTCTTCACACCGCCATATGTATTCATGACATTCGTTAAGACGGCCATTGGATTCGTGTAATTTAAGAACCAAGCATCCGGACAAACCTCTTGAATGTCCCGTGCAAAGTCCATCATGACGGGAATGGTGCGCAAGTTTCGAAAAATACCCCCAATGCCAAGGGTGTCTGCGATCGTCTGTCGTAAGCCGTATTTCTTCGGGATCTCAAAATCCGTGATCGTACAAGGATCGTAACCCCCGACTTGAATTGCGTTCACAATGTATTTGGCACCGCGCAATGCATCCTTGCGATCGGTGTAAGCCACAATGCGACAACGGCTTCCAATCGTGCTTTGCAAATTGTTTAACATCATCTCGGAATCGCGCAGACGCACAGGATCAATATCGAACAATGCAATTTCAAAATCTTGCAGTGCAGGGACGTGCATGCAATCGCCGAGTACATTCTTGGCAAATACGGTACTACCTGCCCCTAGGAACGTAATTTTAGACATCTGTTATTCCTCCACTCGTTGTGTTGAGAACAACTTAACATTACCTTGTAGGAACACAACACGGAATAGAGTGTCGTAGTTTTGATATGGACGAATGTAGTCAGATATCCATACACAATCCGTCTCAGTCATGCTATAGTATACAGAAATCCGTTGTTCTAAAGGAGACGAGAACGAGCGATGTGGACCAATAACTTCTCCATCGTGATGAATTCATCGCCAGCTCAAGGTGAAATTGTAGTCTTGTTTTCTGGGCAAGAACGAACAAAACCGAACCACCATGTCGGTCCGAAAGTGCATGACAACTTTCTTGTCCATTATGTGATGTCGGGTCGCGGTTGGTGCAGAGCAGGGGATACGCGGCAAGCGCTCGAACAAGGTGATGCCTTTTTTATTTTCCCAAATGAAATTGCCGAATATTGTTCCGATGCGGACGAGCCGTGGCATTATTGTTGGATTGGGTTTCGCGGCGATTTGGCCGCCTGGTGGATGGAACGGTTGGGCGTCACAATCGAACAACCGGTGATAAGAACAAGAGAACGAGGACCATACACTGGCTTATTCCGAGCTGTTTTCCGTGCATTATCTGTCGTTGGCGCTGCGGGAAATGAGCGAGCTGGCGCTTATTTCCGTCTGTTGTTGGCAGAATGGTTGCTAGACCACCCCGCGCATGTAGAACCCATGGAACAATTATCCATTGCACAACGCCAGATTGATAAGGCGGTTCGCTATTTTGCGTTACAATACGCTCGGGATATATCGATCACTGAGGTTGCTCGTGAACTCGGTTACCATCGCACTCATTTCTCCAAAATTTTTCGTCAGCTCATCGGATTCTCTCCCCAAAGCTACTTACTACAAATACGAATGCACAAAGCAGCAGAGCTGCTCAAACAACCTTTAACCATTGAGCAGGTCGCTTCCAGTGTCGGTTTTTCAGACCCGCTC